>CAIYQA010000440.1 GCA_903928175.1 uncultured Spartobacteria bacterium
ATCTCTTCCTGAAGGGCATCGCAACTTCGGCTCCAGCTTTTGCGGGCCCGCAATTGTTTGACGCACAAGGCCAGCCCGACCAGATCGACGTCGGTCGCTCCCGCGCCAATCAGCGATTGCAAGCGGTCGCGCAGCCGGGTGAAAAACGCCAGTTCATATCCCGCACCGGCTTCCCGCGCCAGATCCACGAGGTCGAGCTGCTCGCCCGGAAGTCCCAGCGTCAAACAGGCGGCGATCTCAGAATAGCCGATCACCTGGAGCACATCCGCCACCAGCCGCGTCAGGCAGGGCACGGTAATGGCGTTGGCCTGGTATTGAGTAGCCAAATAATAAGCAATCGTCTCAGTGACATACTCGGCCAGCCACCATTTTTGGTATCCGGCTTTTCCCGCCGCCTTGGCCAGGGCCCGGACGATCCAGTCGCGCTGAAACGCGACCACCCGCGCGTCTTCCAACTGCACCAAAGGCATTCCGTCGGCAAGTGCGATCATTTGAAGAGTTCGGTTTGCAGGGCGCTCGCCTTGGCGCGGCGTCCCATGTTTTGGATTTCGTCGAGGAATTCGCCGATATCCTGAAATTGCCGATAGACAGAGGCATACCGGACGTAGGCCACCTGGTCGAGCGCATGGAGTTTTTCCATCACCTTGCCCCCCACCACACTAGAGGCTGTTTCCCGTCCACCTTCGGCCTCCAGTTCGGCTTCGATCTCTTCGACTGCCTTTTCGATGACCTCCAGGGAGATCGGGCGCTTTTCACAGGCTTTCATCATGCCGTTGACCAGTTTGCGCCGGTCGAACGGTTCGCTGCGCCCGTCGCGTTTGATCACCCGGGACAACTCCCGTTCAATCGCCTCGTAGGTGGTAAAGCGCTGCTGGCAGCCGATGCACTCGCGGCGGCGGCGGATCGACGCGCCGTCCCGGGAGGAACGCGAGTCAATGACCCGATCTTCTTGGTTTCCGCATTTAGGGCAACGCATGGCGAATAGTTGTGGAGCCGCAACCATCTAAACACAACATATTGTGGTGTCAACTTTCCTCTCTATCGGCAGCCCTTGCCGGTGTGGATGCAATAAAGTGCGCTTTTTGCGATTAAACGCGCCCAGGCAGTACCGCCCGAATCAGTTTTCGCAAGGAAGAGGAAGGCGCCACCGCCTGCGATGCGTTTTTTCTTTGCGCAGTCCGCGCGAACCGTTACTTATCCGATCATGAATCTCGACAACTTGGATGCGCCCGGCGGCGGTGTGGCAGGGGAGAGCCGTCCCGAGGGGAAGACGATCACCATGGCGACGATTGCGAAAGCCGCCGGAGTATCGCAAGGGGCCATCTCCTCGCTGTTGAATGACCGGGATTACGGCATCCGCGTGAGCGCCAAAACCCGCGAACGCGTTTTTCGCGTTTGTCGGGAGATGGGCTACATGCCCAACGATCTGCGGGCGGTCGTGCGGATGTATCCGAAATTGGGGGATTTTGCCCTGCTCGTTTCCAAAGCGGTCGGGCTGGAGGATCCGTTTGCCGACCGGCTGCTCAAGGCGCTCCAGCGCCAGATCCCCTCCGGTCAACTCTCTGTGGCATTGTATGATCCGGCGGCCGATTGCGCGGCCGACCCCGCCGCCCTGCCTCCGCCGGTGGCAACCGGGGTTGCCTCCCGGTTCATCACCCTCGGCGTGGCCAATCTGTCTCTCTGCGCCGCCATTTTGACCCACGAATACCCCGGGGTGCATATCGGAGCGGAAGCCGCAATTCCCGGGTTTACCAGCATTGTCCCGGAATATGCCAGGGCCTCGCGTCAAGCCATCGAAATGCTGCTCGCCCTGGGCCACAAGCAGATCGCCATACTCTCGGGCCCCTTCGGTTCGACAGACCCGGCCGTCATCGAACTCAACTTTGGCATCCGGGCGGCTTATGACGCCATCAAGACCCCGATTGAAGCCCAGAACGTCGTCTATGGCGATTCCAGCTTCGAGCACGGCGTCGCTTCCACCGACATCCTTCTGGATCGTCCGCAAAAACCCACGGCCATTTTCTGCTTCAGCACGCTCGTGGCGGCCGGGGTTCTGCATCGGGCGCAGGCGCGCGGCCTCAGCATCCCCGGAGATCTGAGTGTCGTTGCATTCGGCGACGCTTCCTTTGCCCCGATACTCCACCCGCCGCTCACCACGGTCTTGATTTCAGCGGAAGAGATTGCGGCCAAGGCGCTTGGCGATTTGGAAACCCGGATTCAAGATCAGGACATCGCCCTGACCCGGCGGCTTGCCGTTGCAAGCGCCATCCTCGAGCGTGAATCGTGCGCGCGGCCTCCAGGGCATGTTTAATGCGGGAAGGCTGCGCCCTGCCCCTCCGGTTTTTTGGAAAAGCTTCTGTTGACACCTTTCCGCAACTCTTTATAACTTCGGCTATTCAAACCATGAAGTCCCTTCATTTTTATACCACCTTGGCTCTCGGCGCGCTCTGTCTCGTCTTGAGCATTACCTCCATCGTGCTTGGCCGGAGCAACAACAGCTTGCAGTTGCAACAGCAACAGCAGCAGGCGGAGATCAACAAGGGAAATACCAGCATCCAAATCGGCCAGAATCTCCTGCGCGACATGGCTGAGCTTTCCCTCAAGAACGACAAAGTCAAACAAGTGCTCACGCGTCGTGGCTTGACCGTCAGCGCGGCCCCCACATCAACTCCCGCACCCACTCCTTCCCGATGAACGCATCCCAGACCGATTCCGCAACCCCCTGCTGCCAGAGCGCTTTTCTGCCTCTGCTCCTCTTGGGCCTCAGCTTTGCCCTTATTTTGATTTTCCAGGTCTCCATGCTGTTGCCCCAGCGCGGACTGCTTCAGACTGTCATCGAACAAAACAAAAAAGCGGTGGAGCAATCCCAGCAATTGCAGGCTGATTTCGTGAAGCTGGCCACAGAATTCAACGAGGCGGCCCCCGGTGAAGCCAAAGCTGCATTCGCCAAGTATGGCATCCAGTTGAGCGCCCCTTCCGCGAGCCCCAGCCCCGCCGCCAAGCCGTAGTCCATCCGATGGAAGCGCAGGCCCGAGCCGTCGTCCAACGGCTCCAAAACGCGGGTTTTCTCGCGTTTTATGCCGGCGGCTGCGTCCGTGACGCGCTGCTCGGGCTGGCTCCCAAGGATTACGATATCGCCACCAGCGCGCGCCCGGAGGAGGTGCAATCCCTCTTCCCGCGCACCGTGGCGGTGGGTGCGCATTTTGGTGTTATTTGCGTGCTCGAAGGCGGCTTTGAATTCCAGGTCGCCACCTTCCGTTCCGACGAGGCTTACGTGGACGGACGACGTCCCACGGGCGTCACTTTTTCCACGCCTCAACTCGATGCCGAACGCCGTGATTTCACAATAAACGGCATGTTCTTCGACCCGATCCGGGGGGAAGTCATTGATTACATTCACGGTCGCGAAGACCTCGCTTCGGGCACTTTGCGAGCCATCGGAGACCCGGCCCAGCGTTTTAGCGAAGACCGATTGAGGCTGCTGCGGGCCGTTCGGTTTGCGGCGATTTTCGGGTTCACAGTGGAACCGGCCACCTGGCAGGCCGTCCAAGAGAATGCGTCGGCCATTCATGTCGTCAGCGCCGAGCGGATCCGCGAGGAACTCGTGCGCATTTTCACCTCGCCCACGCGGGTCCGGGGGTTTGATCTCCTCGACGCGAGCGGCTTGATGAAGGAAATCCTGCCTGAAATTGAGGCGCTCAAGGGGTGCGAGCAACCGCCGCAATTTCATCCGGAAGGGGACGTGTATGTGCACACCCGCCGGATGCTCGAGTTGCTGCCGCCGGAGACCAGCATACCCCTCGTTTTCGCCGTCCTCTTCCACGACATTGGCAAGCCGCCCACCTATACGTTCGATCCTGCCGAGGGGCGCATCCGCTTCAGCGGGCACGACAAAGTGGGGGCGGAAATGACCATTGCCGTCATGGAGCGGCTCCGGTTTTCCCGCGAGGAGATCGAAGCCACGGCGCAAGCCGTTGCCAACCACATGGTCTTCAAGGACGTGCAATCCATGCGCCTCTAACGGCTCAAGCGTTTCATGGCGAGCCCTTACTTTACGGACGAACTGGAGTTGCACCGCGTGGATTGCGCCAGCAGCCACGGGATGCTGGACAACTACGAGTTTTTGCTTAAAAAGCGCG
>CAIYQA010000441.1 GCA_903928175.1 uncultured Spartobacteria bacterium
CAGGAAAATATTAAAGTCGATTTTCCGACTCCACCAATGAGAGAATCAAACCATACCTCTGTAAACGTGATCGATTCCAAACTCAGCTCAAAGATCGATGAATATCTTGGCATTCTGATCGGCAGTCTGGTCAGCATGACGGTATTGGTGTGGTGCATTGTGGTCGCATTTGGATCGCTTTGGGATATCCATTCGCTCGATCCTTTTTGGTGGAAGGCATTGTTAATATTTTTTCTGATTCTGTCTTCCGTCACAGATGGGTGGTTCCTCATTAAGTCTCTGATTTTGTTGATCCGCAGACGCCATCCCCTTGGAATTTCGATCGCCGTTCTGCAACCAATGGTCCCCTTCATTTTTCGCCCTGTGATTTCCCTATGGTGGCTGCTCCATGCGTTGATTGGCCTATCTTTAGGCATTGGTATTATCGTTTTGAACATGCACGCTCCCTGGTATGGCCACTTGCTTTTGACGATCCTCACGGGAGCAGGTGCCTACATGGTTTACGTTTTTGTCCTTCTAAGCGTGACGGCCTTTACAAAATCTCCCTCCATCCTTGTAAAAACCTTGCATTTGCGAGCGTGGTGGGGAGGGCTCGCCTGCTTGGTTGCGTTTCTGATTCCCTATTTTGGAAATCGCTGATTCGTCCTCTCGCCCAAGCACGGGAAACGAGACTCGCAATCTTTGCGTCCTTTGCGTTCCTTTGCGCGAGACATAAGAAATTTCGCGCAAAGAAGCGCAAAGGACGCAAAGGAATACTATAAGGGGGAATCCTCCAGGCCGTTGACAAGTCGCTCGATATTCCCCTTGAGATGATCGCCGCCAAAATTGATCAACAACCCAAGTTTCAATCCGGTAAGCTTCAGATAGGTAAGCACTTGCTTTTTGTGAACGCGACCTAAAGCCTCGACCGATTTCAATTCGACAAGCACGAGTCCCCCAACAATCAAATCCGCCCGAAAACCCTCGTCAAAGCGCTTGCCTCAAAAACAAATGGATATGGGATGCTGCCTTACCACTTCAAAACCAAGCTGACGCAAAGCATCTGCGAGAAGCACTTCGTAAACGGATTCAAGCAAGCCCGGCCCCAAATCCTTGTGCAGATCAAGCGCCACATGCACCACCAACTTGGCAATCTCGTTTTCCTTCATCCCGCTCCTCTTTGCGTCCTTTGCGTTCCTTTGCGCGAGTCCTTCCCCTCCTACGCCTTCTTCACAAAGCAGGCCTTCAGACCGATGGCGCTCCCCTCGATCTTGCAGGAGATTTCGTGATCGCCGTCCACCAGCCGGATGCCCTTCGCCTTCGTGCCTCCCTTAAGCACCTGGGAGCCCCCCTTCAACTTCAAATCTTTGATCAGCGTCACCGAATCCCCGTCCGCGAGCACCGTGCCGAAAGCGTCCTTGACGACGCGCGCTTCAGCCGGTTGCGGCTCGCGTTCCCACTCGTGACCGCAGGTGACGCATTCCCAGCGGTCCGCGTGTTCCAAAATATCGTTCATCTCACATTGCGGGCATTCGGGTTTGCTCATAAGCCGACACCATAGCTTTGCCCCGTGCCGGGAATCAACCGCGTTCTTGGCACAAGCCGCCCTCCGCCACACGGATTTAATGGAAATTCTCCCGCAGATGCTCTAGTAAGTCCCCACGCATGATTCTTTTGGACCGTTACATCCTCCGCAGTTTCCTCGCCCCGTTCCTGCTTTGCTTCTTCGGGTTCCTGGGAATCTGGCTTGTATTCGACCTCCAAAGCAACACCTCGGATTTCCTGGAAGCCCACGTCTCCCTCAAATGGGTTGTTTATTATTACCTGACCCAGGTGCCGCAATTCATGATGATCTGCCTGCCGGTAGGGCTGCTGCTGGCGCTGCTCTTTTGCCTGAGCAAGATGTCCCGCTCCAACGAGATCATCGCCATGCTCACAGCGGGCCAGAGCCTTTTCCGACTGCTACTTCCGCTGTTCGGCATGGGCCTCCTGCTCACCGGGGTCTGCCTTGCGCTCAACTACACCCTGGCCCCGCATTCCGACTCGATTAAAAGGGAGTTGAAAAACGGGATCAGCAAAAAGCGCGACAAACGCACGATCCTCACTGGCCAGGTCTTCCGGAACCGCGCCGACCGGCGCACCTGGTATGTGACCCGGATGCCCACCAAGGTGGACAATGCCGACTCGCTCCTCGAAGGGGTCGATATCACCCAGCAGAACGAGGCTGGCGCGATCACCGCCAAATGGTATGCCCTCACGGCCAGCTACAAGCCGGAGACCAGGACCTGGCTTTTCTTTCATGGAAAAGCCGTTCAATTCGCCCCGGACGGGACCGTGCAGTCCGACAAATCGTTCCCCGGAACTTTGCAAATCAACGGTTGGAGCGAGACTCCGTGGCGCATCGCCAGCTCCAATCTTGATCCGCAGGGCCTTTCCGTGCCGGAATTGTGCGAATATTTCGAAAACAATGCCGACTTTCCCCCTGCGCAACTGGCCCCCTATCGCACCCATTTCCAATACCGCTGGGCCTTGCCCTTCCAGTGCCTCGTGGTGGTGCTCATCACCGGGCCCCTGGCCATTGTCTTTTCACGCCGGGGCGTGCTTTCGGGCATCGCGGGAGCCATTTTCCTGTTCGCCGGGATGACCTTCTTCACGTTCCTCATGCTCGCCATCGGAAAGGGCAACCGCATCCCGGCGGTCGCCGCCGCTTGGACGCCGATCCTCCTTTTCGGCTGCATCGGCCTGTTCTTGCTCTATTTTAAGGGAACCAACCGGGAATTCCCCAAAATCGCGGAACTCTTTAGCTCGAAACCCAAGCATTAATCATGGCCAACGAATGGGAAATCAAAGGGCGTAGTCACGCCTGCACCGCCACGGGGCACGAGTTCGCCGATGGCGAATATTTTCACACCCTCCTCTTCCGGGACCGCCATGGTTTTCGGCGCGAAGATCTCTGCGAGGAGGCCCTGGCCCAACGTGACCCAACCCAGCAGCCGTATTCCTCCTGGCGGACGAAATTTGAAGCCCCGCCCCCGCTCCCGCCCGAGCCGCTCGGCAAGCAGACTGCCGAAACGCTGCTGCGCAAATACATGAACGAACCGGGCGAGGAACACGCCAACATCCGATTCATCCTGGCGCTCATGTTGGAGCGCAAACGCATCCTCAAACCGGTCGAAGTCAAGGAGGAGGAAGGCGCGCGCCTCCACATCTATCTCCACTCCAAAACCGGCGAAGTCTTCGTCATCCCCGATCCCCAGCTCCATCTCGACCAGATCGAGGCCGTGCAAACGCAGGTCGCCGGGTTGCTGGGATAAATTAGTTGAGAGTTAATAGTTGAGAGTTGAGTGAAAGAAAAGCTCCGCTCCTGCTCTCAACATCTTCCTCTCTCAACTCTCCTCCCTCTCAACTCTCCTCCCTCTCAACTCTCCTCCATGCTTCCCTGGTTCCAAGACCGCTTCCCCCTTTACCTCGCGCCGATGGCCGGTGTGACGGATAAGGTTTTTCGCGGGCTTTGCAAGGAGCAGGGGGCGGATGTAATGGTGACGGAGTTCGTCTCCGCAGAGGGGATTTTCCGCAAGAACGCGCGGACAATGGAGTATCTCGACTTCGCTCCCGCCGAGCGCCCGCTGGGCGTGCAACTTTTCGGAGCCGACCCCGAACACCTCGGCGAAGCCGCCCGGATGGTGCGCGACTGGGTGCAGCCGGATTTCCTCGACCTCAACTTCGGCTGCCCCGTCAATAAAGTCGTCGCCCGCAACGGTGGCTCGGCGTTGCTCAAAGACCACGCGCTCATGGAGCGCGTCGCCTGCGCGGTCGTTCAGGCGGCGGCCCCGTGCCCCGTCACGGCGAAAATCCGCATCGGCTGGAGCCGCAACGAAGTCAACGCCCTCGCCACGGCGCGCATCCTGGAAGAGGCGGGCATCCAGGCGCTCGCCGTCCATGGCCGCACCAAGGAGATGGGGTATTCCGGCGAGGCCGATTGGAATGTGATCGACCAAGTCGCGGGGGCAATCCGCATTCCCGTGATCGGCAATGGCGATATCCACAACGCCCACGATGCCGCGCGCCGCAAGCGCGAGACCCGCGTCGCAGGCCTCATGCTGGGCCGGGGCGCGATGTCCTCCCCGTGGATTTTTCACGAAATAAAGAGCTTCCTCGCCACAGGCGAAATCCCACCGCCACCCTCCCTCAAAGCCCAATGGGCCTTTATTCGGCGGCATTGCGTGCTCGCCATCACCGCGCGCGGAGCCGAGCGCCCGGCCCTCCATTCCCTCCGTGCGCGCCTCATGGCCTACACCCACGGCATGCCGCGCGCCAAAACGCTCCGGGGCCAGTTCGCCAAGGTCGAAAGCCTTGCGCAGTTGGACGACATCATCGCCGCAAGCCTTGCGGAATCGGATGCGTGAACCGTAAGAAGAGAGAGGTTTTTTATTTCACCCGATCTTCGACTTGAACCGCACCGCGCACAGCGAAAAAAGCCCCACGGCCATTGCGCACAAGATAGCCAGCATCGGCCAGTATTCCGAAAAAGTTGCCCCGCGCAACACAATGGCCCGGATCAAGCCGATGCCATAGGTTGCGGGCAGCAATGTGCTGATCGCGTAAAAAATCCACGGCATCGTCTCGCGCGGAAAAATGAACCCGGAGAAGAACACGCTGGGCAGGATAAGCGTCATCGTCATTTGCAATGCCTGCATCTGGTTTTCCGCCCGGGTAGAGATCAGAAGCCCGATGCTGAGCAGCGTGAAAACATAGACCAGCACGGAAACCGTCAACCCCAGCAGGCTCCCCGCGATGGGCACCCCGAACACGAATCGCATCAGGAGAACAAGCAGAGCCGCCATCGCGCTCCCGAGGCAGAAATACGGGATCAATTTCCCGAGCATCAATCCCCAGCGCGACACCGGGCTCACGAGCAGTTGTTCCAGTGTCCCGCGCTCCCGCTCGCGCACGACCGCCATCGCAGTGGTGAACAACGTCGCCATTTGCAGCACCAGGCCGATCACGCCGGGAATGAAGAAATTCGGGCTCTTCATCGCCGGGTTGAACAACATCTGCGGGCGCACTTCGATCGGCATTTCCCTCCGGCCCGACTCCGCCAGCAGTTGCGCAATCGCGTCGCGCATGGTCACGGCAATCCCCGTGTTGAGCGCCTGGAGCGCGGTGGTCGAGTTCGAGCCGTCGATGGCAAGCTGCACCATCACCGGATGCCCCGCGCGCAGGTTGCGCGAAAAATCGGGCGGGATTTGCAGCGCCGCGTACGCGTGCCCCTTGCGGATTTCCGATTCCATCTCCGACACACTCTCCACGCGACCCACCACCTTGAAGGTTTCCGTGTTCACAAACCGATCCACCAGTTGGCGGCTTTCCACCGTGCGCGCCTGGTCAAACACGATGAGCCCCATGTTCTTCACATCGGTATCCAGCGCAAAGCCGAAGGCGACCATCTGGATCATCGGCGGGATGAGCATGAAAAAGAGCGTCGTGGGATCGCGCAACATCACGATGAACTCTTTGAATAAAATGGCGCCAAAGCCGCGGAACATTTTCATGCGTGCCCTCCTTCCGCATGTTTTGCCGTGAGCGCCACGAAGACGTCCTCCAGCGAGGGCGAGATGGGACGCAGATCGACGGAGTGAATTCCGGCTTCGGCCAGATAGCTGCGGATGCGCTCGTCGCTCACAGCGTCGTCCACCAGCAAGTGCATGGATTGGCCAAAGACCGTCGCGGTTGAAATCCCCGCCTTGTGCCGCAACGCCTGCAAGCCGACCGTCACATGCTCGCAGGTCACATCAATGCGGCGCGTCCCCGGCGGGTTCACCTCCGGCAGAAGTTTTAGCGAATCCGGCACGCCGCACACAATCAGCTTCGAGAGATAGATGTAGCCGACATGCGAGCAGCGCTCGGCCTCGTCCATGTAATGGGTCGTCACAAAGAGGGTCATGCCGCGCCCGGAAAATTCAAAAAGCAGATCCCATAATTCCCGGCGCGCCACCGGGTCGATCCCCGCCGTAGGTTCGTCCAGGAAGAGCACCTTCGGCTCGTGCATGAGCGCACACGCCATCGCCAGCCGCTGCCGCCAACCGCCCGAGAGCAGGCCCGCGCGTCGCTCCAGATACGGTTCCAGGTGCGTCAAAGCCAGCAAATCATCGTACCGTTTGCGCAACGCCTCGCGCCGCAGCCCATAGAGTTTCCCGTAAAACGTCAGGTTCTCGTGCACGGTCAATTCATCGTAGAGTGAGAACTTCTGAGACATGTAGCCGATCATCTCCTTCAGCTCGTCCGTCTCCTCCACCACGTTGCGTCCATCAATGGACGCCGTGCCATCGCTGGGCTCGAGAATACCGCAGAGCATCCGGATGACGGTTGACTTACCCGAACCGTTCGGCCCGAGAAACCCGAAGATCGCTCCCCGCTCCACATTGAAGCTCACGTGGTCCACCGCCGTGAAGCTGCCGAAGCGTTTCGTCAGCCCCTCACATTGAATCATCGGTTGGGCCATGGGATCAAACGCTCGTTGCGCACCGGCGTGTTCAGGCCGGGGAACGTCACCTCGCCCGACATTCCTGCCCGCAACGCGCCGTCCGCATTGTCCAGCCTCACCTTGACTCCAAACACCTGCCGCACCCGGTCTTCCACCGTCTGCACATTGCGCGGCGTGTATTCCGCCTCTCGGTTGATCTGCTCCACCGTCCCGGAAAATACCCTGTCTTTAATGCCATCCACGCGCAGTTCCGCTTTCTGGCCTAGATGAAGCCTGCCCAGCCAGGTGGCCGGAACATAAACGCGAATCCAGAGGTGATCTGGTAATATCAATGTCGCCACCTCACGGTTGGCTGCGAGCACATCGCCGACCTTCACACTCAGCACTTCCAAGATGCTGTGGGTCGGCGCGACAATCCGCATTTCCTTAAGCTGCGCATCGATGTCCGCAAGCTGTGCCCGCGCCTGGGCGATCCGCTCCGGGCGCGTGCCTTCGCGCAACAATTCATACCGCTGCCGCGCGGCCTCGGCACTTTTTGTAAGTGCATCCGCCGTACTGATGGTCTTTTCCGCTTCCGACGCGGAGAGAACGTGTGTCGCGAGCAGCGACCGCGCGCGTTTCGCATCGGCATCCGCAAACACCAACTGCGCCTTGAGCGATTCCCAGTCCTTGAGCGCCGCTTCGATCTCGGATGGCCTCGGCCCGTGCTCCATTTCCTCAAGCTGGGCCGCCGCCAGTGCGCGCCGCGCCGTCAACTCCTGCGCGTCGAGCTGTGCGATCACATCGCCCGCTTGCAGTTCGTCCCCTTCCTGGTGCGGCAGTTTTTCGATGCGCCCGCCAAAGCGCGGCCCCACATGCACCTCGTCCACCTCGACCGTCCCCGAAAGCGGTTCCAGCACGGTGACATGCTGATACCAAAGCCAGAGCGCCAACCCAGCCAGCACCGCGACCAAAAGAGGTTTGAAAAATTTCCGCATGTGAGATGCCGTAGCCTAGCGGTAAATCAGGAGGTCAGGAAATCCTTTTTCTTCGCCACGGTGATATGCGCCTCTCGCAGGTAGATCGGCTCCAAATCCCCGCGCATCACAATGGAGCGCCCCTGCGCAGCCAAACGCGCCAACCGCTCCGCGCACGGATAACATAATTTGAGGACCCCGGGCATGATCGCCGCGATCTCCTCGGATGCCAGCACCGGCAAGGAATAACCTGCCAGTTTTTGAGTTAATTCTCCGGCGGAAAGCAACACCGGGCCTTCCACACACTCGCCGCCGCGCACGAGCGCGAAATAATAACTCTCCCGCCGGGCATCTCCCAAGGCGATGAATTCCCCCTCCCCCAGCGCCACGATGGAGGGCAACCCGACGAGCTCCGCTCCCGTGGCCAGTGCAAATCCGGTAGCGGCGGAAATAGCAATGCGCACCCCGGCATACGAACCCGGCCCGAGACCCACGGCGATACGGTCAATGCGCGGCGCGGCCTGCAACGCCCGTTCCAATACGGAAAAAAGCAGCGAACTGTGGCTGCGCCCCGCGCCGCACGATTCGGAGAAGACGAGTTCCCCGTTGTGCAACACCGCGACGCTGCCTTGGTGCGTGGAGGTTTCAATGGCAAGGATGGTTTCCACAGGGCGGAGAGAAGAGGAGTTATCCACAGATTTCACAGATTAACACAGATTTTCCAGAGCGAATCTTTGCGGCCTTTGCGTTCTTTGCGCGAGTCTTTAATAGGCGATCTCCCGTTCGTCGCCTTCCAGCACGCGAAACCGGACCCAGCGCACTCCCGCCGGCATGAGCGCCGCAAATTTGTCGGCCCATTCGATCACCGTCACTCCGCCGCCGTCGAGGTATTCGTCGATGCCGATGCCGAGCACTTCCGCCTCCTCCTCCAACCGGTAAAGGTCGATGTGAAAAAGCGGAAGCCGCCCGCCGGGGTATTCGTGGATGAGCGTGAAAGTGGGGCTTGTGACACCGCACTCCACGCCCAGCCCGGCAGCGAGCCCTTTGGTGAACTGCGTTTTGCCCGCGCCGAGATCGCCCGCCAACGCCAGCACGTCTCCGCAGCGCAACGAGGCGGCGCATTGGCGGCCCAGCGCGAAGGTCTCCTCGGGATTATGCGAAATGATCGAAGCCATGAACGGGTAACAGTTGGGTATTGGCCGTTAAAACACCTACCTGCGTCAATGGCAAATTGCGAAAAGGCCACGCAGCTTTCAAGCGCGCCGCCTGCCGGGGAGCCACCGCGAAGAGCAGCTCGAAATCCTCGCCATCGCTCAACGCGGCTTGTTGCGAACACCCCGGCGCACAGGGAAGCTCGCCCAATGCAAACCCGCAGCCGCTCGCTTTTGCAAGGCGCGGCAAGTCGGCCCCGAGCCCATCGCTCAAGTCCATCATTGCGTGCAAATGGAAATGCTCCGTGAGCCAGCGCGCCTCGCGCAGGCGCGGGGTGAAATCGAGATGCTTTCCTGCAAGCGATCCGCCCAAGCGCCCTGTCACAAACAGCGCATCGCCAGGTTTGCCGCCCGAGCGCAGTACGCAACGCGCCCGTTCCACCCGTCCGGTCAGCGCCACGGAAACAAACACCCGACCCGGGCTGCGCGCCGTCTCGCCGCCCGCAATCGAGACGCCGAATTTGCGCGCGCACCGCCGCAGCCCTTTATAGAGCGCGTCCGCCTTCGCCACCTCCAGGCCGGGTGGCAATGCCACCGTGATCAGCGCGTGTTGCGGCTCCCCGCCCATCGCCGCGATGTCGCTCACATTGCGCGCCAGCGCCTTCCAGCCGACGCGGGCGAAATCGGTTTCCCCGGTGAAGTGCACCCCTTCGATCACGCAATCCGTTTTGAACAAGGCCCACACGGCATCCGAGCGCCGCCCGACCACCGCGCAGTCATCGCCGGGCCCGACCAGCAACGTGGCGTTGCGGGGCAGACCGCGCGTCCACCGCGCAATCAGAGCGTCTTCACCAAGATCGGAAAGCTTCATGGCTGGTTGGCACTATAGAACATGGCGACGAGCATGACGCTGTTAAAAAGCGCGTGCATAAACATCGAGGCCAATAATGATCCCGTCGCTTCGTAAGCCAGCGTAAAGCAGACCGCCAAAACAAACAGCGGCAGGAACACGGGGCCGTTCATGTGAATGGCGGCAAACAACGCCGAGGTGAGCAGCAGCGCCGGAAGCACTCCCAGGTAGCGCCGGAGCACACCGTAAAAATAGCCGCGGAACAGAAACTCCTCCGTCACCGGGGCGACCACCCCGGCCATCCCCGCCGCCAGCAGAACGCGTTTCCAATCCGAATGCCGCACGGCATCCACAAAATATTGAACGATCTCCTGCATCTCCACCTCCTGCCGTGCCACCCACTGCACCAACCCAAAACACAGAAACACCAGCGGGAGCGCCGCGATAAAAAGTCCCGCGCCCCGCTTGAATACCGCGAGCGGCTCCGCAGGACGCAACCCAAAGAGCCGCGCCACGGGAATCCGCCGCGCTTGGAGAAACAATACAATCGCACCCACAACCGCTCCAAATAAAGCCGCGCTTTGCAGCAGGGCTTGATCCGTCAACCCGGGCTCAGGCGCGCTTCGCAAAAAGCCATGCACCGCCGATGCGCCCAGCCAGGAAATAAGCACGAAGGCGACCAGGAGATCCGGCAAACCCAGCGGATCGCACCAGACCTTCCCGAACCCGGCCCGAACCGACGCCAGCAGGCGCCCGAACGTCCGAAGAGAGAACGAAAGGACCGCCACCCCGAGCAGCAACACAAGCAACCCCGTCGCAAACCGCGCCCAATCCATAACGATCATGGTTTAAGGCGCGTAAAAGCCCGGCAGCCAATAGGCCCGGCCGGGCTCCAGGGTGGGAAGCAGCTTTTGCGTCACGTTGATCTCCACCTTCCCCGAGCTTTCCTCGCTGCCAAGGTATTGGAAAATGCGGCTCCAGCTAAACTGCGCCTCGTAGGCGACGATCGTCGCATCGGGCGTTTTGGCCAACTCCTTCGCCTTGCGGTAGGCGTCCTCGATCTCTCCCAGCCCATCCACCAGCTTCGCTTGCAAGGCGTCCGTTCCGGAAACCACACGGCCATCGGCGATCCCCGAGCGCAATTGCCCTTCGTCGAGGTGCCGCTCGCGGGCGACCACCCCGACAAAAACCCCGTAGGTCTGCATCACGAGCGCCTGGATATACGCCTTTTCCTCCGGCGTCATCTCGCGCGTGCCGCTCAACATATCCTTGAAGGCCCCGCTCTTGAACGTCTGTGGCACGACGCCGATTTTATTCAGCAAATCGTTGTAGCGCAGGGATTGAATGATCACGCCAATCGACCCGGTGAACGTCGTCGGATGCGCCATCAAATAGCTCCCGCCGCAAGCCGTGTAATAGCCGCCGCTCGTCGCCATCGACCCCATCGACACCACCACCGGCTTTTTGCTCACATCCCGCACCCGGCGCACAGCCTTATAAAGAATATCGGAAGCCGTAACCTCGCCCCCCGGCGAGTCAATGGCGAGCACCACGGCTTTCACTTTTGCGTCCTCCTGGGCCTGGCGCAGTTGCAGCTTGATGTCCTCCACCATGGAGGCGCTGATGCGGCCCGAAACGCTCGAACTGATCAAGCCGCGCACAGGGATCACCACGATCCGGTCCTTGTCGGCGCCGCTTCGCAAAACGCGTTCCTCCAGTCGATCCGGCTTGCGCAGTTTGGATTGCAACTCCCCTCCCATGGTTTTGCTCCTGCCGCCCACCAGCACCACATTCATCAGCAGGCTGATGCATAAAACCACCCCCAGAGCCACCCATAGACAACCCGACCGTTTATTGCTCATAAGAGTCAAAAGTTTGCCCCAGAAACCCCGCCGAGACAAGCGCCGTCTTGCGGAAAAGTGGTTCCCCATCTGTCCCAAGCGAAAAGAGCGGGGGCGGGCAGGCTCCATTTCCAGTGGAAAAAACGCTCTCATGCTTTTCCGCGAAAATTCCTGGGCCTGCGCTTCGCTCCAGCCCGGGCTGTTATGGGCCGCGCCTTTGGCGCTCCAGAGTTCGCTTTTTTTACACAAAGAAAGGCGTTTTGCCTTCTCCCTTGTGTTCTTCGTGCCTTCGTATGCGAAAGTTCCTACCGCTGCCGCAGAAACTCGACGATCTGCTCCGCAAGCCGGGGGCCGATGCCCGGAATCGCCGCGATCTCCTGCGCAGGGACGCGCCGCAACCGCGCGACGGAGCCAAACTTCTGGAGCAACGCCTGTTTGCGCGTGGCGCTGACGCCGGGACAATCATCCAGAAGACTCTCGGCGATGCGCCGTTTCATCAGAAGTTGATGGTAGCCGTTGGCAAAACGGTGGGCCTCGTCGCGGATGCGCTGCAAAAGCCGCAACGCGCCGGAATCGTCCGGCAACAACAACGGCGCGGGCCGTCCGGGGCGGTAAATCTCCTCAAACTCCTTGGCGAGACCGATGATGGGGAGTTCGTGCAACCCGAGCCGCTGCAATTCCTTGCAGGCCGAGGAAAGCTGCCCCTTGCCGCCATCCACAATGATCAGGTCTGGCAATCGGACCGGGCTCATCCCCAACCGGTGGAGCCGCTCCACGGCTTCGGCGGGCGCTTCCTGTGAAAACTCCGGTGAGGTGTCCAAGTGGGTGGTTTCATCCTGGGGGGGTATAAGTCCCATAGGTCCTATGGGACTTATTAGCGCCCCAGCATCGCGCGCCTCCAGTAATATTCTAGAATACCTGCGCCGGATCACCTCCGCCATGCTGGCAAAATCGTTCTGCCCGTCCACGGTCTTGATCCGGTAACGGCGATAGTTCGCGATATCCGGCGCGCCATCGCGGAAGCAGACCATCGAGGCGACGATATGCGTGCTGGAGATGTTGGAAATATCGAAGCACTCCATCACCTTCGGCGGCGCAGCGAGTTGCAGCGCGTCCTTGAGGGCCAGCAAATCGGCTTCGGGGAGCACCGTGCTCGGCAGGGTGTTGCGGGTGAAGCGCGTGAAGCGCCGCGAGGGAGCCATCGTCGCGCGCAAATCCTCGAGCATGTTGCGCAGTTCCGCCGCCCGCTCGAAATCGAGTTTCTCCGCCGCCTTGTGCATCTCCGCTTCCAGTTCCGAGAGCAGTTCCCGCGATTGACCGGCGATGAATTCGCATGCCTCTTCCACTTTCTGCCGGTATTCTTCGGGGTTGAGCCCGCTGATTTTGAGGTGGACCTGAAAACTCGACGACTTGAGCTCCTGCCCGGTCGGCGCGCCCCGTCCAAACGTCAAAATGCCAAAGCGCTTGCGCATGAAGCGGAGCGTATGCCGGAGCGCCCCGGCATCGGCGTATGGCCCGAAGTAGCGGGCGTTATCCTCGCGTTTAAAGCGGGCAAGCCGAAAGCGCGGCCATTCCTCGGCCATATCCACCTTCACCATCAAAAACCGTTTGTCGTCCCGGAAGGCGACGTTGTATTTGGGCCGGAACTCTTTGATGAGCTTTCCCTCCAGGAGCAGCGCCTCCGGTTCGCTGCGGACGGTGTGCCACTCCAAATTCCAGACACTTTCCAGCAGCGCGCGGGTTTTGGGATCGGCCGTCCGCTTTTTGGATTCCATGAAATATTGGCTCACCCGTTTGCGCAAATCCCGGGCTTTTCCGACGTAAATCACCCGATTCAGCCGATCCCGCATCAGGTAAACCCCCGGTTTGTGCGGCAGATCGTGCAATTTCTTGCGAAGGTCAGGCTTGTCTTTAGGGAGCGGCGGCGTCATAGGTGGGGGATTCGATTTTCCAAGGTTCGCAAAGGAAGTTGAAAGCGTCCCAACACGCTCTAATATACACAACCTATTCCAATGAAACGCTCTCTTTTGTTTGCCCTCACATTCCTGGCCCTGCCGGGCGTCCTTTTTGCGCAGGACGCAGCAACGGCCGCCACCGCCGCCGCTGTCGCCGCCAAAAGCACCGCAGTGACCCTCCTGGGTCTCTTCCAATCCGGTGGCCCAGCCATGATCCCGCTCGCCGTCATGTCGGTTCTGACGGTGATGCTCATCCTGGGCTACGCGCTCACGCTTCGGCGCGGCGCGATCCTTTCCAACCAGTTCATGGACACGGCGGAAGTCCTCTTAAAGAAACGGGACTACACCGGTTTGCTTGCCATCGCCAACCGCCACAGCGAGGCGGTCGCGCGCATCGTGCATCGCATGCTCGATTTCGCATCCAAAAATCCAACCGCCCCTTTTGAGGTCGTGCGCGAGATCGCCCAAACCGAAGGCTCCACGCAGGCGGCCTCCATTCAAAGCCGGATCACCTACCTGGCCGACATCGCGGTGCTCTCGCCGATGGTTGGGCTGCTCGGCACGGTGTTTGGCATCATCCAATCGTTCGGTGTCCTGGCCAACAGCGCCACCACGCAGGCCAGTCGCCCGGTGTTGCTGGCGCAAGGCGTCTCCGAGGCGCTGGTTGCCACGGGCAGCGGCCTCATCATCGGCATCGTTTCCATGGCCTTCTACGGCATTTTCCGCAACAAGGTGCAGGCCCTCCTTTCCGAACTCGAACGCGCCACGGCTCATCTGCTCGGGTTGATGGCGATCCAGCCCGAACCCCGCGCGGAATACCACGAACCGGCGCGCCAACCGGCACAGGAACAACCCCGCCGCGATTTCAAGATTGAGCCCCGCCGCCGTCCCGATGATCACCTTGAGCACCTGCCGCCCCCGCCGCCGCCGCGCCGCCCCTCGGTCTCTGTGGAAGACGAGTTTTAACCCGCCCCAAAAATGAACTTCCGCAAACGCGCCCAGCCCCAACTGCTCGGCTTCCAGATTGCGCCCATGGTGGACATCCTCCTGGTGCTGCTCGTCTTTTTTATTGTGACGTGGAACTTTGCCATTACCGAAAACGAGCTGGACGTGAAAGTCCCGACCGCCAGCGCCGCCAAGGAACAGCAATCGGTCGCCAACCAGACCGTGCTCAACGTGCGCAAGAACGGGACCGTGGTGATGAACCGCAAGGAGCTTTCGTTGACGGATCTGCGCGCCAAACTCACGCAGCTTTCCGAACTTTACCCGGATTACGCAATCATCCTTCGCGGAGACAAGCAACTCCCCTATGAAAACCTGATGGCCGTGATGGATATCTGTCGGCAGGCCAATATTTGGAACGTCGCCTTCGCCACCGCCGCGCCGCAGCAGAATTAACGCGCCGTCCTCCAAGCACCTTATGTTCCGGCGCATTCTTGTTTTCGTTTTCGCCCTGTCCCTCGTTTGCGAGCCCGCCCACGCCCAAACCTGGCTGCAACGGTACCTGCGCGAACGCAAGGCGAAGGAGGAAACGAAAAAATCGGCGGCGCCTCAGCCAGAGGACACTCCAGCCCCGCAGACCGACGCCACCAATGAAGAGATTCGCCGTGCCGAACCGGTAAACGGGCCCGCAATGGCGGCCCCGAGCCCGGATCCGGTGGTGATCGCCGAGCCGGTAACCCCCGCCGAACCTGTGGCCCCCACCGAGCCGGTAGCCCCTGCCGAACCAGTCCTCCCCGCGGCAACGCCTCTTCCTGTTCGACGCGCCGAACTCGCCGAGCCCGCCCCCACTCCGGAAATTCCTGTGCGGCGGGCCGAACCCGTGGAGGTTTCCTTTGACTCGGTCCCGATCCGGCGCGCCGAACCGGTTGAGCCGATCGCCACGCCCGCCCCCGCCCTTCCCCCATCCCAGCCTGTAGTCACGCCGCGGATCGTTGTCGCCACCACCCCCGAACCCACACCTTACGTTCAGCTTGCCCCTCCCGCCCCCGCAGCCGTTCCAGAAGCGACGCCCACAGTCGTGGTGGCACCCGCCCCGGCCTCTCCTTCGCCCACGCCGGTTCCCGCCCTGGGCGTCCCGTCTCCTACGACCGAGGCGACCGATCCCAATACCAACATTGTCCGACTCGCCCCTTCCAATGCCCCCATCTCACCGGACGTTAACCAATTCAATTACGCCGACGCGTTTTACTCCCGCAAAGAATACGACCGGGCCGCGATGGAATACGAGCGCTACACCACCCTCTACCCCCACGGCGCAGACCGTGAGGCCGCGCTCTTTCGCCTGGCGGAATCGCATCGGCAATTACAGAACTTCAATGCCGCGCGCAGAGCCTACGAAGCCCTGCTCATGGAATACCCGGAAAGCGAGTTTGTCGGTCCCGCCGCCTACCGCATGGGGGACATCTGTTTCCAGAACAAGAATTACCCCGACGCTCTCGGCTACTACCGCAAGGCCTCCGTGCGCGTGAAGGACCCCTCCATCAGCCTTTCCGCAAAATATTACGCAGCGCTCTGCCTGGAATCCGTCAAGGCCACTTCCGAGGCGATCTTTGCCTACGAGGAAGTCATCACCGCAGGCGATAGCCCCTTCCGCGACACGAGCCATCTCGCCGTCGCCCGGTTGCTGGCGGAGTCCGGTCGCCGCAACGAAGCGATCACTCAATACGACGCGCTCATCCAACAAACCGGCAACGCCGCGCTCAAAGCGGAAACCACCGTGCGCAAGGGATTGCTCCTGATGGAAATGGGCAAGCCGGAACGCGCCGCCGCCGCGCTCACTGCCGCCCTCAACCTGCCCGAACTGGGGAGTTGGAAGGAGACCGCCGAGGTCAGCCTGTTCCGGGTTTTATACAACAGCCAAAACTACCAGCAGGTGGTCGATGCCTATGCCTCTTCCGCCAAACAATTCTCCACAGACGCCGCGCCCGAGGTGCTGCTCATCGTCGCCAACTCTCAACGCCAACTCGGCAAAGACAAAGCGGCATGCACGCTCTACGAGCAGATCACCGGCAGCTTCCCCGCCACCGCCTACGCTAAAGATGCGCAGTATTACCGACTGCTCGCCCTTTATAATTTGGGCGCTCCCGGCTTGATGGAAGAAGTGGACGCCTACCTTGCGCAAAATCCCGAAGCCAGCGACAAGCGCGACCAGCTCACCCTGATGAAGGCGGAGACCTTCTACAAAGCCAAACAATACGCGGCGGCAGCTCCGGTTTA
>CAIYQA010000442.1 GCA_903928175.1 uncultured Spartobacteria bacterium
ATCAGGCGCAAGCGGTATCCCATAGAGCAGCGCCCCGACCTTCCTTACGTACGACAGGGGGATTTTCGGATTATTGATGTCCCTCCCTCCATCGTAATTCCATTTCTGCTCCCATTTCTGATAATAGGGTTCGAGCTGGAACGGCTTAAGGCAATAGATTTCTCGTATCTCAATGCCCTCATAGACAGCAAATATCCAATCAACTTGGCGATATTTCTTGATGATTACGGGATTCATGTGATGGTGAGTCGAGAAGTTAGTAGTCAACAAAGCGTTTACTGACTTCAGTTCGTACTCGTTTCCATGAGCATCCCGAGCATCGTTGCCCTCTCGCCCTGGCAAGTTCTGAAGGTTGAGGAGGAGAAGGACCTGGAGAATTTTCCCTCCATTGTCCTGGAATACGTCCCCGATGCCGTGTTTGGAGGCGAGTGCCTGATATTGACGGATGGCAGGAAACAAATCTTCCATCAACTGGGCGTCTGGGTGGGGGGTCAGCATTTTTACTAATCTCTCAGTAAATCTACTAGCCCGACCTTAAGTGCACGCGCTATACGCTCCATGCTGTCAATGGAAACATTGCGTTCGCTGCGTTCGACCGATCCGATGTACGTCCTGTGGAGGCCTGCCAAATCGGCAAGCTCCTCTTGGGACAGCCCTCGTTCTCGGCGTACCCGTCGTACGCTCGTGGCAAAGGTCAGTCTGGCAGAGGTTGTTTTTCCGAGTGTGTTCACACCGGCAAAGGAGCCTGGTTGATGACCGTGAGTCTACAGACTTTAAGTAGCTTTCTTGGCTGGAGTGGATGGAATTGAACCTGTTTACGCGAGTCACTACCGAACCGGACCTGCTTCAGGGCAAGCCCGCCTATCGGTCGGAGCTAGGCGCTGCCTACCAGGGCGACTCCAGGGAACTGCTCTCACAGCTTCCTGATGGAAGCGTCAGTCTTGTCATGACCAGTCCCCCCTTTGCCCTCCAGCGGCAAAAAGAATACGGCAATAAGTCACAGGACGAGTACGTCGAGTGGTTGTCCGATTTTGCGAAAATTGTTCGTCAGAAGTTAAAGGACGACGGAAGCTTCGTGCTGGATCTTGGAGGCTCCTATGAGAAAGGATCTCCCGCAAGAAGCTTGTACAATTTCAGGGTTCTTTTGAAATTCTGTGATGAACTGGGATTTGTTCTTGCGGAAGACTTCTATTGGCACAACCCGTCAAAGCTTCCCAGCCCAATTGAATGGGTCAACAAAAGAAAAATTCGCGTAAAGGATTCCATTAATACTGTTTGGTGGTTTGGGAAAACAGCTTGGCCGAAATCAGATATCAAAAAAGTACTCGTTCCTTACAGTGATAGGATGCTAAAGCTCCTCGACGATCCAGATAAATTCTATAAGCCGAAAGAGCGGCCATCGGGCCACGACATTGGCAAAGGATTTGCCAAAGACAACGGTGGCGCCATTCCGCCAAACCTTCTTCAAATCCCAAACTCCGAGTCAAACGGGGCGTACGTCAGCGGTTGCAAGCTCGTAAATGCCGATCAGCATCCCGCCCGTTTTCCAGCCAAGCTACCGGAGTTTTTTATCCGGATGCTAACTGAACCTGGCGACCTCGTTGTTGATATCTTTGCAGGCTCCAACACCACTGGTTTCGTTGCCGAGACCGAAGGTCGGCGCTGGCTCGCGTTTGAGGAGAGGCTCGATTACCTTGCTGCATCTGTATTCCGCTTCATGTCCAAGGGGGACGACCCCGACCAGATGCGGGCCGCGTATCAAGCGGTACTAGATGGAGAAACGGTCAATCTTGGCAATTTTGGGATGCATCCACACCTCGTCTATCAACCCATCTTGGGCGCTAGTGCCACCGACTGAGATCCATACATTGAGTTGAACCCCGGCCATCCGAATCTGCTGCCCACCGCGCTCGACCGCGCACGTTTTCCAGCGGGCGGCACGGTGGTGGCCAAGCCGCTGCTTGGTCGCGAGGGCTGCAACGTCCGCATCGCCACCCTGGACGCTGCGGGCTTTCCGGTCGAACAGCCAATCGCCCAAACGGACGGGCCTTATGGTGAGGATGGCTGGGTGTATCAAGCCTTCACGCCCTTGGCGGAAGCGGATGGCAATTACGCCGTCTTCGGCGTCTGGATGGCTGGCGCCACGCCTTGCGGGTTGGGCGTCCGCGAAGACCACAGCCTTATCACCGGCGACATGAGCCGTTTCGTCCCTCATCGGATCGCTTGCGGCTGAACGCCATGGATCACCATGCCCCCGCATACGCGGGGCTGTGATTTTGTCCAGCCATAAGCCCATGGAATTTGGCAGTATGGCGGCGGGGCTGTCTGATTCAGGGAAAACGTGACCGTGGGAACATTGAAACGGGTCGCCGCGCTGCTGCTGCCGTTGTTGGCGCTGGTCGCCGCCCCCGCCTGGGCCGAGGGGCGGCGGGTCGCCCTGGTGTTGGGGAACAGCGCCTACCAGCACGCGCCCCCGCTGCCCAACCCGGTCAACGACGCGCGGGTGATCGGCGAGACGCTGGCCAAGGCTGGCTTTGAGTTGATTGGCGGGTCGGCCCAACTCGATCTCGACAAGACGGGGACGGAGCAGGCGATCCGCAAATTCGGCGCGCGGCTGGCCGGGGCCGACGTCGGGCTGTTCTATTACGCCGGGCATGGCGTGCAGGTGCGCGGCAGCA
>CAIYQA010000443.1 GCA_903928175.1 uncultured Spartobacteria bacterium
AGCGCAACCTTGCTCCCACGCGTTATGTTTGGAAGGCAAAGGGCGCGGAAATTCTCGCGAAGATCAAGCGCGCCCGCCAGAAAATGGAAGCGGAAAACGCCGAAACCTTATGATCCCTTATTTGTGAAACACTACACTAGCGCCGTTGGCGCTCAGACAAACCACTTTTAATCACGCCCATTTCAGGGAGAAACGCCACTTTTCGGCTTTTCAGAGGGGCCGGATCATGCAAAGGTGCCCTAATTGTCCCTCCCCCCCACGGTGAAAACAGAACAAGATATCGAAGCACCTTTGACTCCCAACCCGGAGCAAATCGCCAAACGCGCGATGCTCCAGGAAAAGTTGCATGCCCTTTATCGCAAGGATCAGATGGCTATCCACGAGAAAGTTTTGGTCTGGCACGATGCGCTCAAGAACAAATACCCGAATGCCCGTGATTACATGTTATTCCATCTGATTTCAGGCAGCACCTTCAGAGGGTTCAACGGCTGCTTCGATTTCGAGCCTGCCGATTCCGTGGAAAAATTCATCGAAAGGGAATACCGCGAAGCGTTTCCGCAAATCTAGCCGGAGCGATTAAGGCGAAAAGCCTAACCCTGCCTGCTCCCGCTCAGGAGCCTGTTGATCGTCGCCGCGGCGTAAGCTGCGCCAAACCCGTTGTCGATGTTCACCACCGTCACCCCGCTGCCGCAGCTATTGAGCATCCCGAGCAGTGCGGCCAGCCCACCGAAGCTCGCGCCGTAGCCCACGCTGGTCGGCACCGCCACCACCGGCTTGCTCACCAATCCCGCGATGGCGCTCGGCAGCGCCCCTTCCATCCCCGCCACCACCACCACCGCGTTGCACGCCTCGATCTGGTCGCGCACGGCCAGCAACCGGTGAATTCCGGCCACCCCCACATCAAAAAACTTTGCCACCCGGTTGCCAAAAATCTCCAGAGTCACCACGGCTTCCATGGCCACCGGCAAATCCGAGGTGCCCGCGCAGACCACCGCCACGGTGCCGTCCAGCTTGGGCAACGGTTCGCGTTCCACCGTGATGCAGCGCGCCCGCTCGTGCCATTGCGCCCCGGGAAAGGCCGCCTGCATTGCGAGGGATTGCGCCTCGCTGGCCCGCGTTAGCAGCAACACTCCGTGCCGCTCGACCACCATGCGCGCGATGGCGACCACATCCTCCGGCGTTTTTCCCGGGCCGAAGATCACTTCGGGAAAACCGCAGCGATCGCACCGCCCCACGTCCACGCGGGCGACGCCGATATCCACAAATTGAGAAGGTTCGCTCATGGCGCAATCCGCTTTTCTACTCCGGCATTCCGTGCAGGCGGTCCAGCAAATACGGAAGGAGCTGCTTCTTGCGCGAGACCACCCCCTTCATTTCCCATTGATTGTGCCCCCGGCGCGGGTAATCGATCCGGTGCAGGAACGCCTCCGAGCCGCAGACCAGCAACATCGAATTTTGCGAGTTGATGTCCGTGATCAGCAAGGCGGAAAACAGGTAGCCGCGCCCGCGACAATAGGCGTCGAGCGCTTCCGTCAGTGCCGCTTGCTTTGCGTGGAAATGCGAGAAGCTGATCTCCTCGATCTGAGCCACGGAGAAGCGCGCATTTTGTTCGGTGTATTCCTTGCAGTCGGCGGAGATCGCCTGCTCCGGGGTCATCGTCAAAAGCGGCGAACCCACTGAGAAAATCTCCTCCGCCAGGCGTGCCGGTTCGGTCTCGGCGATCTCTGCCAGGGTTTTCAGAATGCGGGCGTCCACGGGGGTTGCCGTCGGCGAACTCAGGTTCAAGGTGTCGGAAATCAAACCCGCCATCAGCAATCCTGCGATTGGTTTGGGGATCGGCACCCCGAGTTGCTCGAAACAAAGGGCGACGATGCTGGAAGCCGAGCCCAGCGGGTAATTCCAAAAGAGAATCGGTGAGTGGGTGGAAATTCCCCCCAGGCGATGATGGTCGAGAATCTCCACGATGGGCACCTCATCCGCCCCGGCGACCGCCTGGGAAAGCTCGTTGTGATCCACCAAAATCAACTGCCGCGGGATCGTCTTCAAAAAGTCGCTTTTGGAGAGAATACCCACCAAGCGCTCCTCTTCGATCACCGGAAAAATAAATTGGGCACAGGGGGCCGCCTCCTCGCGGGCTTTTGTCAGAAGGGTGTCCGGCGTGAAGCTCACAAATTCGCTGTCCAGCTTGCGTCCCACCTTTACCGCGCCCCGCGCCAGCAACACCGTCGTCGCGGTGTCGTAAGGCGAGGTCGCAATGGTCACCCCGCGTTTGTTGGCGGCCTCAAGCACCTCGGTGCTCAGCGGGGTGTTGCCGGTTACGACGAGGGCTGCCGCTCCGCCCAGGATCGCTTCCATTTGAATTTCGTCGCGGTCTCCCAGGATCACCACCACGTGACGGCCTTCGTACCGCTGCAACCGTTTTTTGAAAGATTCCTTGGCCATCGCTCCCACCAGGAGCAGGTAGTCGCGTTCTTCCAAAGCCGGTTCACCTTGGATCATTTTCCCCGCGAAAGTGTGGAAGATCTCCTCCAGCGAGGCCGCGACCAACCGGGCGCTTGCCGTGTGTTCGCGGGAGGGCACCAGGTGGTGCAGCACCTTGAATGCCGAAAGCAGTCCCAGGCAGCGGAACTGCCCATCGATCACCGGCACGCCGCGCATTTGTTTGCGTTCGATGAGTTGGATCGCTTCGTAAATGGACGAATTTGCCGTGATGGAGATCACTTCGTTCTCCATTACATCGCACACCCGCGGCGAAAGGTCGGTGATGAGGGTGGGCGCTTCCATTCCGAACTTTCGCAGCACAAAATCGATCCGCTCATTGGTATTGCCCGCACGGGCAGCGATCACATCGGGGTTTCCCGTCAGGCGCTTGAGTTCTGCATAACCGAGGGCCGCGCAGATCGAGTCCATATCCGGGTTCTTATGACCAATGACGATCGTTTGCATGGGATAAAATAGGTGGCGCCAGCTCGCTTCGGTTTAGGGTGCCATCTTGCGCAAGATATCGTAATTCTGCTTCAAGGACTGGTTCGTCGGATCGATTTGCAATGCCGTCTCAAACTCCTGCTTTGCCTCCGCATAACGTTTGTTTCGGGCATAGATGACCCCCATGGCTGCATGCAGGTTGGGGTCCTTGGGCATTTCCTTGAGCATGACGGCATACTGTTCAGCGGCTTCATCCAAGCGTTGCATTTCCATCAGTGCGGCCGCGAGATTGCCCCGGAGCGCCATCACTTCGCCTTTGATCCGGACCGCTTCCTTGTATTGGGAAATCGCTTCTTCGCGGTGTCCGTATCTCCACAGCACCAAGCCGAGGTTGTTGTGAACCTCGGGGTTCTCGGGCTTGAGTTCCACTGCGCGTGCGAAATGCGGGGCGGCTTCCTCGTACTTCTGTTCGCCGTAGAGTACTGCGCCGATGTGGTTGTGCGCCTGCCAGGAGGCCTCGTTTCTCTTGAGGCACGCGGTCCAAAGGGTTTTCTCGCTCTGGTGCACCCCGGCCCGCTCCCAACTGTAGGCGCTGAAGGCAAGGATCAAAACCACGCAACCGCCCACCAGCACCGGTCGCCGGGCGGCGCTGATCTTTTCATAGAGAATGGCGATGAGCGCCCCGGACGTGGCGACGATGGCGATGTCGCTGAAATATTGAAAATGGTCCGCCTGTAAAGTCAGGCGCATGTAGGACATCGTAAAGAATCCCATGACCGGCGTAAGCGTGCCCACAAAATAGGCGAACACGAAAAACGGCGTCCGCGAGGCCTTTGGGGTGGGGAAGGGGTAAAGCTCCCGCAATGCCAAGAGCATCAGGAGGGTCATCGGCACCAGCGCCACGGTCAGGAACATCCACAATTGCGGGCCCGGCATGGGAGCTTTGAGCGGCCACCAGAGCCAGGGCGTGTTGGCATAGATTGTGTTCAGGTTGATCGGCAGGATCGCCTTGGACAAATACGACCAGGTGACCACGCCGGCTCCGGCGAGCCGCGAGGCGAAATCCCCAATGGGAATGACTTCCCCTCCGATGGCGCGGTCGTTCTGGAACCAAACTGTCATCCAGGCCATGGCCAGGGCCAGGGCAAAAAACGGAGCGCACCGCCGCGCATCACGCAAGGTCAGCGTCCCCGATTTCCACCAGGTGACAAGCAGCAGCACGGCGGGAAAGACGACGACGTGCGTCTTGCACAAAAGTGCGGCTAGGAAGAGGGCCAGCGCCCAAACGTAATCTTTGCGTTTCTCGGAATCCTCAAACCGCAGCCAGGCGCTCATCGAGAGCAGGCAGAAAAACAGCGAGAGAGTGTTCTTGCGTTCGGCAATCCACGCCACCGATTCGACATGGACCGGGTGAATGACAAAGAGCAGGCTTCCCAGCCATGCGCCGGGGACTTTCAACTGGCGCAGCACCATCCACAGCAACAGGCCATCCAACGCATGGATGAGGATGTTCATGATGTGGAAGGGGGGGGCGTCCGGGTAAGGCCGCCCGATCTGATCGTAGGAGTGCCCCCAAAGCTGGTATTCCACCCAGAGCATCGTCGTTTTAAGCGGGAAATAATCGGCGCTTTGATTGGAATCAAAGCGATAATCCTTCTGAGTGCCAAAGATGCTTGCCTCGATGGTTCGCAGCGGCGGCCTCAAGAGACGTACCAGCAACGGCGCTTCCGGCTTCCCGAGTTCGAGCCGCCCCTGGGTCGAGTCCTTGTCATTGGTGATGCCGCCCGTCCAGATTTCCCAGAGCCCGCGCCAGTTGGTTTTATAATAGGCGGGCCTGGAACGGTCGGGAAACACGTGCAGGAGGGATGGATTGGAAGTGATCTCCTGGTCGTCATCCCACAGGAACCCGGCGGACATGGCGGGAATAAAAACCACGATGGGAATGAGAAACAGGGACAGCGCCAGGGCGTAGGTGTTTGCTTTTTTCCGGAAGGACGAGGGGATTTCGAGAAAGAGAAAATATCCCGCCGCTATGCCGGATAAGCAACCGATGGCCAATTTCCAAAAAAGCGTCGAACTCCACATCCCATCAAAACCGACCTGGCCTTTCAAAAACTCCACAAACCGCCCGGTTTCGTATTCGTCCAGGAAGTTGCTGAAAATTGCCACCGCAATGAGGCCGCTCAGACCCGCCAAAAACAACCGTGCAGGTTCCCAAAGGGAGGCGGACGAAGGTTTGGAAGCGGTGGCGGGTGAGGGGATGCGGGCTGGGTTCATGGATGAAAGGGGGCACTAAACAATACCGCGCGACATTTTGCAACAGAGGAGAGTCATTTCTCAGGGCCACCTCTCTATATAGAGGCAGAAGCGGATCAGGACTTAGGAAATTAGGGATTCAGGAAAAGGGCGCAGTCAGAACATAGGTGACACATTTGGTTCAGAACATGGGTTACACTGTGAGGGTTAAAGTTACAGGTTTTGGCGGGCGCAGTCAGAGCAAAGTAACACAAAGGGGGGCAGAATAGAAAAGAGGGGCAGAATAGAGGGATTGGTATTCTCATTAACACCGGGCTTCAGCCCGGTGCCGGTTCTCGCGGGGCAAAAAGCCGTTTCAACGGCTTCTCTTTAGATCGATCTGAAGCCGTTAAAACGGCTGAGCTCTCTGGTTGTGTCCTCACACCGGGCTGAAGCCCGGTGTTAATGAGAAATCCCTGAGTTTCCGAGTGGCGCCGCAATATCTCTCCTTTTCGTGCGTTTCTGAGTGCTGAGTTCCTGATTTGCTTTTTCCTACGATGGTCGGGAATGGCTTGCGAGGTCCCTCACTGCGTTCGGGATGACAAGCAGGTTGGCGACCTTGCTTTCTTTTTCCTGGTTTCCTG
>CAIYQA010000444.1 GCA_903928175.1 uncultured Spartobacteria bacterium
CTTCATCCGGGCAATCGCGGCGATGCTCTCATATTTGGCTTGGCGGATCGCCGCAGCCTGCGTTTGGTAGTACCAATACCCGGCACCTAAAAGAGCCAGGGCGATGAAAAGGAATGCCGCGACAAAAGTCCGGCGGACGATGCGGAGTTTCGGAGGGGTCATGGCTCTCGCTGGGTCTGGATATATTGGGGGGAAAAGGCAACTGCGCAGGGGGTTGGGAAATCCCTGCGGATACCCTGGACATCCGCGAGGACTCCCGCACCTCACACCGGTGCCGCAAATTTATAAAGGAATCCCCTAAATATCAATCATTATCCCCCAAAGCGGACTCACTGCGGAGCTTTGGCGCTGGCGGATGCGGGGCAGATTGAACATCCCCCATTCCGCACTGTCTTATTTTTCGATTCCTCCTAGAGTATTATTATGTTCACCATATCCATTGTCTTGATCGTCATCGCGCTGGTGCTGGGGCTCTGGGCCCAGTTCCGGGTAAAAAGCGCGTTTGAAAAGTATTCCCAAATTGGGATTTCCGCGGATATGACTGGGGCCGACGTGGCCCGGGCAATTCTTGTCGCCGCGAATATCCGGGACGTGGAGGTTGCCGAGATCGACGGCGTGCTGGGCGATCATTACGACCCGGCCGCCAAGCGGCTCTGTCTTTCGAGCGAGGTCTATCGCACCCCTTCGGTGGCGGCGGCGGGCATTGCGGCGCACGAAACCGGCCACGCGATCCAGCATGCCCGGGGGTACGCTCCGTTGCAGGCCCGCATGGCGGTGGTGCCGGTCACCCAGTTCACCTCGCAACTGCTGCCCTTTATCATGTTTGGCGGGTTTTTCTTTCACCTGATTCCGGGCCAGTTGGCCATCAACCTGGCCGCGCTCTGTTACGGGGTGCTGACCGTGTTTCAATTGATCACCCTGCCCGTGGAGTTTGATGCCTCCCGCCGGGCCAAAATCATCCTCGGCCAGATGGGGATTATCCAACCGGGCGCGGAAGCGTTGGGGGTGGACCGCGTGCTCAACGCGGCGGCCCTCACCTATCTCGCCGCGTTTGTCTCCTCGCTGGGCTGGCTCTTGTACTTCCTCTCCCTTGGAAACCGCCGCAACGATTAACTTTGGCAATGTTGTTGCCGGATTGCCGGAAAAACTGTTAGGCAATCCGGTGATGACCGACGAACCCGCGCCGAACGAAGACGCCCGGCTGGTCGCCCGCACGCAAGCGGGCGATCCGGCGGCGTTTGACGTGCTCGTGGTCAAATATTCCCCCCGCCTCTACGGATTGGTCTATAACATGACCTCCAACCACGAGGACACCAACGATCTCCTCCAGGACGTGTTCGCAAAGGCTTACCGATCCATCGGGGGATTCCGGGGCAACTCCGCCTTTTATACCTGGATTCACTCGATCGCGGTGAATATGACGATCAATTTCCTCAAAAAACGGGGTCGCCGCCTGACCATGAGCCTGGACGACATGGACTCGGGGGTGGAGCACGACAAGGATTTTATCGAGATGACCTCCTCCACGAATCCCGTGCGGGAAGCCAATCTGAGCGAACTGCAAATCAGATTGAACGAGGCCATGATGAAACTGTCTTACGACCATAGAGCCGTGGTAACCATGTTTGACATTCAAGGGATGCCTCACGCCGAAATCGCCAAGATCCTGGGCGTTTCGGAAGGGACTGTGCGTTCCCGGCTTTTCTACGCTCACCGTCAGTTGCAAAATTATCTGGAGGAATTCCATTAAACCTATGTCCCTAGACGACCAGACGCTTTCCACGCTTTTGCGGCTCAAACGTTTCGAACAGCCGCCTCCCGGCTATTTCGATGATTTTCTGCGGGAATTCCAAAGCCGCCAGCGGAAGGAATTGCTCCGGCGTCCGGTTTGGAGCCTTGCCTGGGACCGGTTGGAAGCGTTCTGGTTTCACACCTTCACCGTCGCCCGGCTCTCCTACGCAACCGCGAGCCTTGCTGTGCTTTGCATCGCCGGGGCGCTGACGTTCAACATGCTCCAGAATCCCGGCAGCAGCGTGCGCGCTTCCGCGGAAATCCTGGCCGCCAATGCCACGCACGCCCCGGTTGTCCAACCCGCCATGCAGGTTGCTTCGGCTCCGCGGGCCCGCACGATCAATGCCGCGCTTTCCCCCCAAATCCGTATTCCGGACGGGATGTTGGATGCCTCGGTCGCGCCCGTGGCGAGCGGGCAGCACCCGCGCTATATCCTCGACACGCGTCCGGTCAGCTATGAGCCGCCTTTCAGCTTCTAAATTGCTGGCGCTCGTCGCTTTTTGGGGTGCGCTGGCGCTCGCGTCGCCCGTGTTTGCCGGACCCGTGGCTGATTCGCTTTCCACGGAAGTCCGCGACGTTTTTGAACGGTGCAAGGGAGCGGTCGTCAAAGTGGAGGCCACCGATAACACCGGGCAACTCTGCGGCACCGGGTTTTTCATTGATCCCAACGGCACCCTGCTTACCTCCTATTCTGTTGGAGGCGAGAGCCGTGATTTCTTCGTCATTTTACCCGATAAAACCCGGATGGCGGCGCGCCTTTTGATTGCCGACCCCCGCGCTGGCATCGCGATGCTCAAGGCGGAGAACGTTCCGTGCGGCACCCCGTTTCTGCCGCTGGCCAAACCGGGGGAACTCGCTGTCGCCACTCCGGTCGTCGCCGTCGCGTATCCCATGGACATGCCGCTCACGCCGAGCTTCGGCATGATTGCCGGATTGGATCTCAAATACCTGGGCCGTTATTTCGCCACGACTCACATCCGGGCCAGCGTCCCGGTGCAACGCGGCCAGGGCGGCGCGCCGCTGCTCAACATGCAGGGGGAAGTCCTCGGCGTCATCATCAGCAGTATCGACAACGGCTCCGCCTGCTTCGCCATCCCCGCCGAGGCGGTGGAAAAAGTCCATCGCGACTACGACCGCTACGGCGCGGTGCGTCCCGGCTGGCTCGGCGTGATTGTTCGCGCGGCGACGAACGGCACCCAGGGGTCCACCGCCGAGGTCGAACGCCTCGAAACCGGCGCACCGGCCATCAAGGCCGGATTATTACCTGGCGATATTCTTTTGAAGATCGGCGCAATCGCCATCAAATCGCCTCAGGACGTATTGAACGCCTCGTTTTTTCTCACCGCCGGGGAAAGCATCCCCGTGGTCGTCTGGCGCGGCGACAAGGAGCTCACCTTCCAGGCCGAACCGGCCGAACGGTCCACCTGCGAATACCGCATCCCTGGTCTCCAGGCGATTCCGACCTCCTCCGCCAACAACGAGGATATTACCTTGCGGCTGAGGTAGTGAGGTCTTGTGCGGAATAGCCGTACAATTGATCGGCTTTACCGAACAAATCGCGCGGTTTCCCTCGTTCCCAAGCTCCAGCTTGGGGACGCACCTTTCCTGAGCGCCAACGGCGCGGCTCCATACCAGCCTGGGGCAACGCCCCAGGACCCGGAGTGAAAAAACGCCAGGGCTGAAGGCCCGCACCATCTTTCGCGATGGTTATGGTGCGGGCCTTCAGCCCTCATGATTTGCCGCGAAAATTCCTGGGCCTGCGCTTCGCTCCAGCCCAGGCTGGTATGGAACCGCGCCTTTGGCGCTCAGGAAAACACCGCCCTCGCATTCAAAGAGTCTGAGCATTTGTGAGAGGTGGCATTTGTGAGATGCACCGGATGTTTTCCTCCCTCCGGGCTGGCATCTCCTGTCCCTTTTGTATAAGAATGGGACTACACTCTCCCGTGAACGGCCTCTTCCTCCATACCGGCAACCGGCTTGAAATGCTGGCGGCGGAACTGGCTGCCGTGATGGCGCAGCCGCTCGCCTCGCCCTTCACTCCGGAGATCGTGATGGTGCAAAGCCTCGGGATGCGCCGCTGGCTCTCGCTACAACTCGCGGAGCATCTCGGCATCTGCATGAACGCCGCGTTCCCCTTCCCCCGCACTTTTCTCGACGAGACGTTGCGGCGGCTCGTGCCGGAGATGGCCCCGGCGGATGCCTTCGCGCCGGATTTGCTGACGTGGAAAATCCACCGGCTGCTCCCGGCGCTGCTGCGCCGCCCCGAGTTCGCCCCGGTGAGCGCGTATGCTGGAGACGGCGACGGACTCAAGCTCTACCAACTGGCCACGCGCCTCGCGGGAATATTCGATCAATACCTGGTTTACCGGCCCGCGATGCTGCTGGAATGGGAGCGCGCGCGGCCCGGCGATTTGCTCAAGCTCAAGGCCAACGCCGCCTGGCAGGCAACGCTGTGGCGCGAGTTGAATCGGGAACAGGCGCTCCACTTCGGCGCGGTGGTTGAGCGTTTGCAACAGAATCGTTTTGATTCCAACGCGCAGTGGCCAGAGCGGGTGTCGATCTTTGGGATCGCTTCGCTTCCCCCGGCGCAGATGGAAGTGTTTTTCGCACTCGCCGCACACTTGCCCGTCCACCTCTTCCTGCTTGCTCCGTCGCGCGAATACCACGCCGATGATTGGACGCCCAAGCAGCGCGCCCGGCGCGGCCTGGAGCCCTTGGGCGAAGGCCATCCGCTGCTCACTTCGCTGGGCAAACTCAACGCGCAGTTCACAAACCTGCTGCTCGAAGCGGATGAGCGCGCGGGGCATCGCCTATCGGATGCCCGGGAGCATTTTGTGGAACCGTCTGGCGCAACGCTGCTACACGGCCTCCAGCGGGATATTTTGCTGGCGCAAAGCCGGGGGGCGCTCACGGAATTGCCGCCGCAATGCATCGCGCCCGATGACACCTCCTTGCAACTCCACGTCTGCCATTCGCCGATGCGCGAGGTGGAGATTCTTTACGATCAACTCCTGGCGTTGCTGGCCGAAGAGCCGTCGTTGCGGCCGCGCGACATCCTCGTGATGACACCGGAAATCGAGCGGTACGCGCCGTTGATCCACGCGGTCTTCGGCTGCCCGGAAGACGCGGCGTTGCGCATCCCTTACAGCATCGCCGACCGCCAACCGCGCAGCGACAGCCCTGCGATTCACACCTTCCTGAGCCTGCTGGAATGCGTCGGAACACGCTTCACCGCGCCGGAGGGATTCGCGCTGCTGCAAAGCCCGGTGTTCCGCCAAAAATACGGGTTCGATGACGCGGAACTCGCGCGCCTGCGGCATTGGATTCACGAGAGCGGCATCCGCTGGGGCATTGACGCCGCACACCGCGCCGCGCTGGGGTTGCCGGATTTTGCGGAAAACACGTGGCGGCACGGGATCGATCGGCTGCTGCTGGGCTACGCGATGCCGGGCGCAAACCGGACGCTGTTTGAAGGGATCCTCCCGCAAGACGACGTGGAGGGCGGCGATGCAGAATTGCTCGGGCGTTTTGTCGCGGCGATGGAAAGTGTTTTCGCGGCCCTGGCGCTGCTGGATACGCCCCGGAAGCTCGGGGACTGGCCGGGTGCTTTGCGGGAGGTTATCGATGCGCTTTTTGGCGAAGAGGAGGGCGATGCAGCCCGCGATGTGCGTACGTTGCGCGAGGCGGTGGATCGGCTCGAACGCATTGCGCAAGCCGCTGGGCCGGAGCAAAGGGTGGAGTTCCCTGCTCTGCGCGAGCATCTTGCAGGGTTGATGGGCGAGGCGGAACAGCGCGGCGGATTCCTCCGTGGCGGCGTGACTTTCTGCGCGCTCAAGCCGATGCGCAGCATTCCCGCGCGGGTGATCTGGCTGATGGGAATGAACGAGGCGATCTTCCCGCGTCGCACACAGCCCCCGCAATTCGATCTGATCAGCTCGGAGCCCCAACCCGGCGACCGCTCGCCGCGCGACGATGACCGCTACCTCTTTCTTGAAGCGCTGCTCTCCGCCCGCGACCAGTTGCGCATCAGCCACGTGGGACGTTCGGTGGTCAATCCCGACAAACTCCCGCCATCTGTGGTCGTAAGTGAATTGCTCGATTACCTGGATCAATCGTGCGTGTTCCCGGAACATGAGAACGCCCGAAATTTTTTGACCGTCGAACACCGACTCCACGCGTTTGCCCGCAGCTACTTTGAACCCGGCGGGCGGCTCTTCAGCTACTCTGCCGCGAATGCCTCGGCGGCTGGTGCCGTGAGGGGGATTGCGGCAGTGCCGTTCCTGAGCGGGCCGCTTTCGGAACCGGAGGCGGAAGCGCGCAATGTGGAACTCGCCGACCTGCTCGCGTTTGTCGTGAATCCCGCCGCGTTTTTTTTGCGTCGGCGGCTGGGCATCCGGTTGGATGAAAGCGATCCTACGTTGGAAGAAACCGAACCGCTCTCGCCCGACGCCCTGCAACTCCATAAAGTTTGTGGTGAGCTTTTTGACTCCCGGATTTCGGGCGTGCCCCCTCCCGGTGACGCGGCCCTCTTCGCCCGCGCCTTGCTGCCGCCCGGAAGCTTGGGCGCAAACTATTACTTGGCAAGGGATGCCTCCGCAAAAGCGCTCGCATCCACCCTCACCCGGCTCCTCGCCACCACGACACGCGATGAGCCTCGCGTGATTGATCTGCGCCTTGGCACTTTCACGCTCACGGGACGCATCGAGGCGCTCTATCAAGGGCGGCTCGCATTTTTCCGGCCCGCGAAGTTGAAAGCCAAGGACCGTCTTCGCGCCTGGACCGCGCACCTCGCCTGGACCGCGCACCTCGCCTGGTGCGCCGCCTGCGAGGCAGTCCCGCCGCCCACGCTCCTGGCCGGGGACGGGGAGGCCGTGCAGTTCGCACCTCAACCGCAGGCGCAACTCGAAGCGCTGCTGGAACTTTACTGGCGCGGACTGCAAGCGCCGCTCCCGTTTTTCCCGAGCGCTTCGCTGGAGTTCGCCGCAACGCAGGACAAGAAAGGCGCGCCACTGGAGCGGGCCCGCGCGATCTGGCGCGGTAACATGCGCGCCAAAGGTGAAGGCGACGAGGCGGCCTTCCGGCTTTGTTTCGGCGGCGCGGAAGCGGATCCGCTCGACGAGGAATTTGAACGGCTCGCCCTTGCCATTTATGCGCCCCTGCTGGACGCGGAGGAACCCGCCACCACGTGAACTCCATGCAACCCTTTCACGTCCATTCCGTGCCGCTGGAAAAAGGCACCACGCTGATCGAGGCAAGCGCTGGCACCGGCAAGACGTATTCCATCGCGGCGCTGTTCCTGCGATTGGTGCTGGAGGAGAACGCGCCGGTGCAATCCATCCTGGCTGTCACTTACACCACGGCAGCCACGCAGGAATTGCGCGAGCGGGTGCGCGTGCGGTTGCATGCGGCGCTTGCCGAATTGAAGAGCGGCAAGGCATCCGACCCGATCGTCGTGCAATATCTGGAAAAAAATCCGGACCCCAAGCCGGGTATCCGGGCGCTCGAACTCGCAGTGCAGTCGTTCGACGAAGCCCGGATTTTCACCATCCACGGTTTCTGCCAACGGCTGTTGCAGGAGCATGCTTTTGAAAGCGGCGCGCGGTATGGGGCGCAACTGGTCACCGATTCCAAACCGCTGCTGGAGGAAGTCACGCACGATTTTTGGCGCATCTGTTTTTATACCGCTCCCGCACTGCTTGCGGCACTGGCGCTGGAGCGCGGGGTATCGCCGGAGGACTGGGTGGAGTTGCTCCAGCAGAGTCGCAATCATCCCGAGTTGGTGATTTTACCGAAACCCGGGCGTGATTCCTGCGAGCAAATCGCAGCCCAGCTTGAGGACGCATTTGCGTCGATCCGGGCAGAATGGCAACGTAACGGCGCGGCAATCGAAACGCTCTTAAATGGCGACACCGACCTCAAACCAAGCGAACGGAAACGGCGCATTGATCTGCTGAATGTTTTTCGCCGCCTGGAAGCGGATCCCGACACGGAAACCATCGAGGCGCTGAACGCCTTCAGCGCCCCGGCGATGGAGGCCGCCACCGGCAAAAACAAAACAACGCCGAAGCATCTCTTTTTCGACCGCTGCGAAGCCTTTCGCACGCGCTCCGAGGCTTATTTCGAACGGCTCACCCATGAGTTTCTTGCGTATGCCAATGCCGAACTCCCCGCGCGCAAACTCCGGCGCAACGTATGGACCTATGACGATTTTCTGACCCTCGTCCACGCGGCGTTGCACGGCCCAAACGGCGACAATCTCGCGCGTGGGGTCGGCGCAAAATACCGCGCGGCATTGATCGACGAATTCCAGGACACCGATCCGCTGCAATACGCGATTTTCCGACGCCTGTTCGGACAGGGCGGGCACTGGTTGTTCTTTATCGGCGATCCCAAGCAGGCGATCTATGGGTTCCGGGGAGCGGACGTCTTCACGTATTTGCAAGCCGCCCAATCCGCCACGCGCAAATACACGCTGGAGACCAATTGGCGCTCCGACCAGGCGTTGCTCAACGGCTTTAACCCGTTTTTTGCGCGGCGGGACAAGCCGTTTGTGGTTGAACATATTGAATATTATCCGGTTCATTCTTCAAAATCGGAGATTCCCGGGGACCCGTCGCCTCCGCTCCAGTTCCGCTATCTCCAGTCCGGCGGTGGAAAAGAATTCAATCAGGAAACAGCCACACGGCACATGGCCGGGGCCGCAGCCGCCGACATTGCGCGGCTGCACAAAGGGGGAGGCGGAACCTGGCAGTGGAGCGATCTTGCCGTGCTGACGCGCACCCACCGACAGGCTTTTGCGGTGCAGGCCGCCCTGCGGCGGCGCGGCATTCGCAGTGTGCTGCACACGGAGGAAAGTGTGTTCCATGCTCAGGAAGCCGCGGAGCTTGCGCGGGTTCTGGAGGCAGTGCTGCTGCCGGGAAACAATGCCACCCTTCGCCCGGCCCTGGCCACTTCGCTCCTGGCGCTCAACGGCAATGCCATCGCGCTGCTCACACCCGAGGCGCACCAGCAATGGGTGGAGCGCTTTGCGGCTTGGCACGGCCTCTGGCGCGAGGGCGGTTTCGCCGCAATGTTTCGCTGCCTGCTCTCCGAGCACGATCTGCGCCGCCGTGTGATGGAGCAACCGGGGGGCGAACGCCGCCTCACCAACACGCTCCATCTCGCCGAACTTCTCCACGAGGCCGAAGCCGCGCACGGGTTCACTCCAGAGGCGCTGGTTGAGTGGCTTGGCGAACAACGTGCGGCACAACGCTCCGCACCCGAAGCGGCCCAGCTCCGGCTTGAAAGCGACGGCGACGCCGTGCAGGTCGTGACGGTTCACAAAAGCAAGGGGCTGGAATACGATGTGGTCCTCTGCCCATTTCTCTGGTGCCCGGCAGATACCCCGAGGCGCGACCGCGTTCAATTCCACGATACCGAAGGACGCCTCACGCTCGACCTGCGCGGGAAACGCGGCGCGGATTCCGAAACGGTGGAACGTCATAGGCTCGAAGCTTTGGCAGAGGAAGTGCGGCTGCTGTATGTCGCCGTCACTCGCGCCCGGCACCGCTGCCTGATCTATGCCGGGGATATCCAAAAGCCAGGCCCCTCGGCGCTCGGCCACCTGCTGGGGGACGAGATTTTATCCGGCATCGAATCACTCGCCGCCGAACATCCGCAAAGCATCGCCCGCACATTTATTGACCCGGACGAGCCCGCCCGCCTCGCGCCTCAAACCGAGGCCGCACCTGTTTCCCGGCTCGTTGCGCGCGCCTTTCCAGGCTCAATCCAATGCCCGGCTTTCCTCACGAGCTTCACCGGCCTGACGCAGGAAACCAGCCGCGAGGAACCCGAGCGCGACCACCCGCTGGAACCCGCTCCGTTTTCCGAACCGCAACCGTTGGCAACGGAAGGCATCTTCCAATTCGAAAAAGGTGCGCAGGCGGGCGAGTTTTTTCATGACGTGCTGGAGCATCTCGATTTCGAGAGACCGGAGCAGCTCAGGCAGCTCGTTCCCGCCAAGCTCGCCGCGTACGGATTTTCGGGAACGCCGCACGCGGATGCCCTGGAAGCCAAGCTCGCAGAACTCCTTGAGGTGGAGCTTGCGCCGGGTCTGCGCCTCCGCAAAATCCCGAAGGCAGACCGCATCGCAGAGGTCGAGTTTTCCACCCGGCTTCCGTTGCTGCGGCCCGAGGATTTGCGCGCGCTCTTCACCGGTCACGCATCGCCCGCGCTGGACCCGGAGGCATTGGGGCGGCTTCGGTTCTCGCCTGTGGCAGGGTTTTTGCGCGGATTCATCGACCTGCTTTTCCGCTACGAAGGACTCTATTACATTGTGGATTGGAAATCGAACTGGCTGGGGAACCGGCCTGAGGATTATGACCCGGCGGGCATTGCGACGGCGATGCGAGTGCACCATTACGCCCTCCAGGCGCATCTCTATGTGCTGGCTGCGGACCGTTTCCTGGCCACGCGACTGCCGGATTACGATTACGAAACGCATTTCGGCGGGGTGTTTTATCTTTTCCTGCGTGGGGTCGATGCCGACAACCCCGAGCGCGGCGTGTTCCGCTGCCGTCCCGCTTTGGCGCTCGTGGAAAAACTCCGCGCGCTCTCCCGCGATTGACCCATGAAGATGCCTCACGCAAAGACACAAAGACGCAAAGAGGAAAGGCGGGACGCTGACGATTCCCTTTTTGCAGACCTCGACCTGCATTTCGCCCGCTTCATTGCGCGTTTTGGCGGGGGGGAGATGGCGGCACGCGCGGCAGGTTTCCTGAGTCGCGCAGTGCGGCAGGGGCACATCTGTCTCGACCTCTCCATCGCTCCTTTGACGGATGCGGGCGAGCCTGTGGCGTGGGCGCCGCTTGCGGAATGGCTGGCGGCGCTCGGGGAATGCCGCGCGGTGGCTGCGCCGGATTCAAGCGCGCCCACTCCGCTCGTGCTCGATGCTGCCGGGCGGCTCTATCTCCGGCGTTATTTTGAATACGAAACCGCCCTGGCTCGCATGCTGCTCCAACGGGCAACCCCGGGGCGCAACGGTTCGCAGGAGGGCCAGGAGGCTGCGATCGCATCGGCGCTTGCACAACCGCTCACCATCATCTCGGGCGGGCCGGGGACAGGAAAAACCACCACGGTGGTATCCATCCTTTTGCGGTTGATGCAACCGGGCTTGCAGCCGCTTCGCATCGCGCTCACCGCGCCTACCGGAAAAGCCGCAGCCCGGCTTGAACAGACGATCCGCGATGGATTGAACACACAAGGCCGCACCGATCTGCTTGCCGCGATTCCCCGCGCTTCAACGCTACACCGCCTGTTGGGGATCTGCCGCGGCTCACCCCTGTTCCGGCATCATGCAGGGAATCCGCTCGCGCTCGATTTATTGGTCGTCGATGAAGCATCCATGGTTCCGCTGCCGCTCATGGCGAAACTTTTCGACGCATTGCCGCAGGCGACCCGCGCGATCCTGCTGGGCGACCGCGACCAGTTGGCCTCGGTGGATCCCGGCAACATTCTCGCCGACATCGTGGATGCCGCCGCGATTCCCGGCAATGCGCTCCACGGCACACTTGCCCTCTTGAAAAAGAATTACCGCTTTGGCAATGAGAGCGCCATTTACCGGCTCTGCGAGGCGGTTCGTGCGGGAAAGGGTTGCAGCGCGCTGGAATTACTAAGTGTGCAAAGTCTCGCCGATCTCGGCAGCGCTCCCCTCCCCGCGCCGCAGCAACTCTCCAACGCGCTGCGCGAACCGGTGCTGGCAGGCTACGGCGCCTATATGCGCGAGCCGGATCCGGCAAAGGCGCTGGAAGCCTTGGGCCGATTCCGAGTCCTCTGCGCCTTGCGCAAGGGGCCCTACGGGGTCGAGGAACTCAACCGCCGCATCGCCGCGCTCTTGCGGGAAGCGGGGCTCATTCAGGGTTCACACCCGCTTTATGCCGGGATGCCGCTCCTCATCACCCGCAACGATCCCCATCTCGGCCTTTTCAACGGCGACATCGCCGTGTTGCTGCCGGATCCAGCCCAAGCCGATGCTCCCGAAAAGCCTCTCTGGGCCTGGTTTCCCGGCGAGGGTTCCGAATTGCGCCGGATTGCGCCGACCCAACTTCCCGAGCACGAACCGGCTTTCGCCATGACCGTTCACAAAAGCCAGGGCTCGGAATTTGAGCGCGTGCTGCTGATGTTGCCCGAGCGCGACACCCCCGTGCTCACCCGCGAATGGATTTATACCGGCCTCACTCGCGCGCGGAGCCGGATGGATGTCTGGTTCCATCCCGAGGTCTTTGAGCGCGGCGTGGCGCGGCGCACCGAGCGGACTTCGGGGCTGCGGGATGCGCTTGCCGCAAAGAAATCAATCCACTCAGAGGATTGGCCGCAAAAAGGCGCAAGATGCGCAAAATGAAGAGAAGATCGCCAGACAGCTATTCCGAATTTTTGCGCTTTTTGCGCCTTTTTGCGGCTATTAATCGGTACAAAAAATCCGGCCCGGCTGCCCAAACCACTAGACAACCGGACCGGAGTATTACCGCTGCCGGGAATGACCCCGGCTCCCTTTTGTGTTACACAGCTTTATCGCCGGTTTCCTCCGTGCGGATACGGATGGCTTCTTCCACCGTGGAGATGAAGATCTTCCCGTCGCCGATCTTGCCGGTTTTGGCGGCTTTGACGATGGCGTTGGAGGCATTGTCCACGAGGTCATCGTTGAGGACAATCTCGATCTTGATCTTGGGAAGGAAATCGACCGTGTATTCGCTGCCGCGGTAGATTTCCGTATGGCCCTTCTGGCGTCCAAAGCCTTTGACCTCAGTGACGGTCATGCCTTCGATGCCCAGTTCGGAAAGCGCTTCTTTGACTTCCTCGAGTTTGAAGGGTTTGATGATGGCTTCAATTTTTTTCATGTGTCAGGTTTCCCTAGGGTTGAGGTGGATTAAAGGATGTAGCCTTCTTCGCCGTGTTCGGAGAGGTCCAGACCGACGGTCTCGACTTCGGGAGTGGGCCGTAAGGCTGTGACAAGCTTGATGGCATAGGCGATCACCGCAGTGCCGACAACGGCCAGCACGATGGTTACGCCCATGGCCTTGAGTTGTTCGATCCAGAGCGTGTGGCCCACGATGTCCTTGAGATTGGTCGCGAGGTTCGCGTTCACTTCATGCACGGCGAGCACGCCGGTCATGAATGCGCCGAGCGTTCCGCCCACGGCGTGCACGCCGAAGGTGTCGAGCGCGTCGTCATAGCCAAACCACGCTTTCAACTTGAAGACCGCGAAGAACGGGATCAGGCCCGCGAGGACGCCGATGATGACGGCTCCCGTGGCGTTGACGAACCCGGTCGCCGGGGTGATCACGACGAGACCTGCGACAGCGCCCGAGCAGAAGCCGAGCACGCTGGCCTTGCCGCGCACCACGTATTCCGCAAACGCCCAGGTGGCGCAGGCGATTGCCGTGGCGAGCGTGGTGGTCATGAAGGCATTGGCGGCAACACCGTCCGCAGCGACCGCGCTGCCCGCGTTGAATCCATACCAGCCGACCCAGAGCATGCCGGTGCCGACCATGCAGAGCACGAGGTTGTGCGGGGCGAAGTTTTCTTTGCCGAACCCTTTGCGTTTGCCGAGGATCAAGCAGAGGATTAGCGCGCTCCAACCCGAGGACATGTGCACCACGGTGCCGCCCGCGAAGTCAATCGCCTTGATTCCGGCCTTGGCGTTCCAGACGCCGTTCATGAAGCCGTCCACGCCCCAGACCATGTGGGCCAGCGGGAAATAGACGATGAACATCCAGGCAGTGATGAACGTCAGCACCGCCGCGAAGCGCATGCGCTCGGCGATGGCGCCGATGATGAGCGCCGGGGTGATGATCGCGAACATCATTTGATACATCGCGAAGACGTTGTGCGACACCCAGTAGGCGTAGTTTGTGTTGGGAGCGGAGCCGACGCCGTTCAGGAACTTGAAGGTCAGCCCACCGAGGAACGGGGTTCCCGCATCAAATACGAGGGAGTAACCGACCGCCCACCAGAGGATCGTGACCAATCCGGTGATGCCCAAGCATTGGGCAAGCACGGAGAGGACGTTCTTGCGCCGCACCAGGCCGCCGTAGAAGAGGGCCAGGCCGGGCAGGGTCATGAAGAGCACCAGCGCGGCGGAGGTCATCATCCAGGCGTTGTGGCCGGGACCTGAGGTGCCCACGGAGGGGGTCGTCAGGCCTTCCGGGATCGCCGGAGCGCCGTCCTTGTCCTTCGCGGTTTTCAACGGCGTCGTGGGATCGCTGTTGGTGAGGTAGGCTTCGAGCCCGGCCACACGTTGTTCGAGCGTGGGAGCGGGTACGGTTTTGGTTTCTTCGGCGACGCACGGGACGGCGGAACCGGCCACCAATGCGGCGATTGCACCGGCACACGCTAAACGCGCCAGGATGTTTTTGAGTTTATACATTTTTAATGGATGGTTCGGTTTTGGATCCGCCACGCTTGCCGTTGTTGATTGCAAGCGCAGCCTCGAGACCGCCTTTAGCAGCACCCGTGCCAACCGCTCTTTTTGAAACCAAATCCCTCCTTTTTACTCTGGAAATTAAAATTTTTTGGGTCAGATCGAATCATACCAACTGCTTTGTGTGACCTGTATAAAAAGCGCCATCAGAGGGGCTGATGGCGCTTTTTTGTCAGAACTTCTTCCTGGGGCAACTGCCTTTTTATAGGATATAGCCTTCCTCGCCGTGCTCGGAGAGATCGAGGCCGGAGTGTTCCTCTTCCGGGGTAATCCGGACGGCCATCATCGCCCGGACAGCATAGGCCACCAATGCGGTGCCGACAGTCGCCACCAGGAACGTCAACCCCATTGCTTTGAGTTGTTCGATCCAGAGGCCGTTGTTTACGAGCTTGGCAAGGCCGTTGGCTTGCGCGGCGACTCCAGCGAGGTTCGGGTTGACCGCGACATCGGCCAGAAGCCCCGTCATCAACATCCCGAGCGTCCCGGCAACCCCGTGCACGCCGAAGACATCCAGCGAGTCGTCGTATTTGAACCAGGCTTTCAACTTATACACCGCGAGAAACGGAATGACTCCGCCGAGGATGCCGATCAGCATCGCGCCGGAGGCGTTGACGAACCCGCACGCGGGCGTGATCGCGACCAACCCGGCGACAATGCCCGAGCAGAATCCGAGCACGCTGGCCTTGCCGCGCACAAAATATTCCGCGAGCGCCCACGTGCCGCTGGCCACTGCCCCGGCGAGGGTGGTGGTGAGGAAAGCGTTGGATGCCACGCCATCGGCGGCGACTGCGCTCCCGGCGTTGAAGCCATACCAGCCGACCCACAGCATTCCCGCGCCTACCATACAAAATACCATGCTGTGCGGGGCAAAGAGTTCCTTCCCGTAATTCATCCTCTTGCCCACAATCAAGCAAAGCACCAGCGAACTCCACCCCGAGGCCATTTCCACCACGGTGCCGCCCGCGAAATCAATCGCGCGGATGGCGGCATGCGGATTCCACACGCCGTTCATGAGCCCGTCCACGCCCCAAGCCATGTGCGTGATGGGGATGTAAACCACAAACATCCAGAGCCCGACAAAGGTCAGGATCGCCTGGAAACGCATCCGCTCCGCCACCGCGCCGACGATCAGCGCCGGGGTGATGATGGCGAACATCATCTGGAACATCGCATAGACATTGTGCGAGACCCACGGGGAATAGGCGCAGTTGGGAACGGAAGTCACCCCGCGCAAAAACGCATAATCGAGCCCGCCAAAAATCCGCCCCAGCGCGCCGCCCCCCGGCGCAAACGCCAGCGAGTAGCCGACCGCCCACCAGATCACCGTCACCAGCGTCGTCACCCCAAGACATTGTGCGAGGACGGAGAGGACGTTCTTGCGGCGCACCAGGCCGCCGTAGAAAATTGCCAACCCCGGCAGGGTCATGAAAAGCACGGCGGCGGCGGAAAGCATCATCCAGGTGTTATGGCCGGGGCCGGGCACCCCCACGGCGGGGGTGGTCAAACCGGCGGGGGTTTTTCCATTGGCGTCCACCAGGGCCGCCGCGGGATCAGTGTTTTGGAAATACGCCTCCATCGCCGCGAGCCGCTGCTCGACGGTGGGGGTGGGTTTGGATTCGAGGGCGGACGCGGGAACGGCCGACAACACGACAAATGCGCCTACGCAAGCGAGGCGCGAAAGGAGGTTACTCATTCGCTACGGGGTGTGGTTTGGATGTGGTTTGAAGGCCGCGCCTCAACGTGGTTTGCGAATCAGCGCGGCGGGAGAGCGGGGATTTAGCAACCCTTATGCCAGACTCCAGCTTTCCCCGAGAAAGAAGCGGCTTTCTCTGTAAAAAAATGCATAAATTCCCGCAGTTGGCGGAAAAATGCACAAAGTATCTGTATAAAGAACGCCAGTTTTGGCGTTGTTGGTTTTATTTAGACAGGGGCTCTTGGGAGAGTTGGCTATTTTTAGCCGGTTTTTTTGGGAGGGAGGCCGGAGCATCTCTCTGTAGGTCCTATAGGACTTATAGGTCGTATAGGTCGTATAGGACCTATAGGACCTATTTCCGCTTCGCCGCGAGCACGGCTTCGATTTTCCCGAGCGGGAGGGTGTTCACCACGTCGGCGCGGGTCAGCCAGCCTTTGCGGGCCGCCTGCACGCCAAACCAGAGGTGCTTGAAGCCGTCGATGCTGTGCGCGTCGGGATTGATGACGCAGCGCACCCCCTTCTCTTTGGCGAGCGGCCACCAGCGCCAGTCCATGTCGAGCCGCTGCGGATTGCCGTTCAACTCAATGAGCGTCCCGGTCTGCGCTGCCGCCTCGATGACGGCGGGGATGTCGAGCGCATACGGTTTGCGCGTGAGCAGAAGGCGGCCCGTCATGTGTCCCAGCATGGTGACGTGGGGATTTGAGATTGCCTTGACGATGCGCCGCGTCATCTCCGCCTCGGGCAGGTTGAACACGGAATGGACGCTCGCGACCACGTAGTCGAGCCGGGAGAGGATTTCGTCGGAAAAATCGAGCGCCCCGTCCTTGAGGATGTCGCATTCGACCCCGGCGAAAAGGCGAAAACCGTCGTCATACGTGGCGTTGAGCTGCTGGATGGCTTCGATCTGCGCCAGCAGGCGCGCCTCATCAAGGCCGTGCGCCTGGTAGGAACTCTTGGAATGGTCGGCGATGCCGAGGTATTGCAGGCCGAGCGCGTGCGCGGCGCGGGCCATCTCCTCCAGCGCGTTGCGCCCGTCGCTGGCCGTGGTATGGCAATGGAAGGTGCCGCGCAGGTTCTCCAGAGAGATCAAATCAGGCAGCGTGTGCGCCTCGGCGGCGGCGAATTCGCCCAGGTTTTCGCGGAGTTCCGGCGGGACCCAGTCGAGCCCGAGCGCCCGGTAGAGATCGCGTTCCTCCACGATCTCGGGGATCGGCTCCGGCGTGACGCGCCCCTCTTCCACGGGAGAAAGCCGGTATTCGTTGAGGGACCAACCGTGCTGGAGCGCCCGCCCGCGCAGGACGATGTTGTGCTCTTTGCTGCCGGTGAAGTAGTTCAAGGCGAAGGGATATTGCGCGTTGCTCACCACGCGCAGATCGGCCTGCACGCCGTCCCGCAGCCGCACGCTGGATTTGGTGGGCCCGCTGGCGATGACGCTTTTCACCAGCGGATGCTGGGTGAAAAACCCGGTGATGTTCTCCGGGCGCATCGAGGCGACCACGAAATCGAGATCGTGCACGACCTCCTTGCGCCGCCGGTAGCTGCCGCCGATGGCTAGTTGGGAGACATCCGGGTGGCTACGCAGATCGTCATAAAGCGCCTCCGCCGCGTCCGCCACATCGCCGAGCAGGAAATTGCCGGCCACGCTTTTGCGTTGCTCGATGGATTGCAAAATATTGCATGCGGTTTTCGCTCCAAATCCGCCCAAGGCCGCCACGCGTCCGTCTTTGCAGGCAGCCTCCAATTCCTCGAGCGTGGTGATCCCAAGCTTGTCATACAGGGCGCGGATTTTTTTCGGTCCCACCCCCATCAGCTCGAACATTTCGAAAACCCCCGGCGGGAACTCCGCCTTCAACTCTTCGTAATAGGGAAGATGGCCCGTCTGGACGAGCGTGGCGATTTTTTCGGCAATCGCAGCCCCGATCCCGGGGATTTCCGTGAGCCGCTCTTCTTTTGCGGCGACTTCGAGATTTCCCGAGTAGGTCTCGACCGCACGCGCGGCATTTTGATAGGCGCGAATCTTGAAAGGGTTCTCGCCCTTCAATTCCAAAAGTTGCGTGATCGCCTCCAGAATCGCGGCCACCTGGTCCTTCGTCATGCTCATGAACGAAACGTAATCACTCGCAGGGCGGGGTGCAAGCCGGGTGTGGTGTGGCCCGGGCTGAGATCAGTCCGTCTCGGCGAGCAACTCGTCGGACTGGGTGACGCGGACGACCTCCTCCACGGTGGTCTGGCCGCGCAGCACGCGCCGCCAGCCGTCCTGGCGCAAGGTTTCCATGCCGTCCTGTGTCGCGCGGGCTTTGAGTTGTGCGCCGGTGGCTTTCTGGATGATCAGGCTGCGCAACCCCTGCCCCACGGCGCAAAATTCGTAAATGGCGGTGCGCCCCCGGTAGCCGGTCTGGCGGCAGCTCTCGCACCCTTTGCCGTGCCGGAATTTTTGCCCGGGCGGGATGGGGCAGCCGATTTCGCGGAGGTAATCCTCCGGGTACTCGATCCACTCGGCGCAATCCGGACAAACCGTGCGCACGAGGCGCTGGGCCACAAATGCGCGCACGACCGAGGCGACGAGGAACGGCTCGATTTCCATGTCCAGGAGGCGGGTGATGCCGCCCACAGCGTCGTTGGTGTGGAGCGTGGAAAAGACCAGGTGGCCGGTCATGGCGGCGCGGATGGCGATTTCCGCCGTCTCCACATCGCGGATTTCGCCGACCATCACGACGTTGGGGTCCTGGCGCAAAATGGCGCGCAGTCCATTGGCAAAAGTCAGGCCGATCTCGGGTTTGACGTCGATCTGCGAGACGCCGGGCAGCCGGTATTCGACCGGCTCCTCGATGGTGACGATGCGGCGTTCGACCGAGTTGATGGACGAGAGAAACGAGTAGAGCGAGGTGGATTTGCCGGAACCGGTCGGCCCGGTGACAAGAATGATGCCGTTGGGTTCGCGCAGCAGTCGGCGGACGAGATCGGCTTGCTCTTGACTCAAGTCGAGCCGCTCGAAGCCGAAGCTGCGGGTCTCGTCACGGTTGAGCAAGCGCAGGGAGATGCTTTCGCCGGTGACGGTGGGGATGGTGGAAACGCGCACGTCAATGGCGGTCCCGGTGTGTTGCAGGTTGATGCGGCCGTCCTGCGGAAGGCGTTTTTCGGCGATATCCATGTGGGCCATCACTTTGAGGCGCGAGATGATGGCGCTTTGCAAAACGCGCAACTGTGGCGGCACGGCGACTTCATGCAGGATGCCGTCGATGCGGTAGCGGATGCGCAGATCGTTCTCCAGCGGCTCCACGTGGATGTCGGTGGCCCGCTCGTAGAGGGCTTCGCGGATGATCTGGTTGACGAATTTGACCACCGAGGCCTCCGGGTCGTCGGCATCGGCGTTCAGGTCAGTGGCTGCGCCTTCCTGATCGGCCAAATCCAGGGAACGGGTGTTTTGAAGCAGTTCCTCGAAGGTTTCCGCCCCGACGCCGTACACGGCCTTGATGGTGCGCAGAAGCTGGGTGCGCGGCACGAGCACCCATTCGATTTTTTTGCCATTGGCAAGCTGCGCGGCAAGTTGCCGGGCCATGCCGTTGAAAGCGTCGTAGGTGGCCAGGCGCAAGCTTTCCTCGCTTACGGCGAGAGGGAGGATGTGGTGCTTGAAGACGAACCGACTGGGCAACGCGGAAAGCGCGGCGCGGTCGAACCGCGAAATATTGAGCGTCTCCACCGGGGTGTTGAAGAGCAGGCCGAGTTGCTCGGTAAAGCGGATTTCATCGACCTGGCCTGAATTGAGGACTTCGTTGGTCCACGACGCACCGGGAGTGCGCAAGGAGGCGAGAGCCTTGGCGGTTTCAAGGTCTTCCAGGCCGCTTTCGAGCAGCACATCCAGGAGCGACTTGCGTTGCATGTTTTTCATTCGCCGAACCGTTACCCCGTTCTATTCCTCGGGGCGCAAAAAGGCTTTGGGGAAGGCGAACCCGTGCGGAGCTTTGGGGTCCTCTTTTTTCACGCGGGCCTGCGGCGGGTCAATGGAGTTTTCAAGATCCGGGGGAAAATTGGTTTTTTCCAATGCTTTTTCTCCGGCCTTGATCGCCTCCACGGGGCCGCCCGTGACGGTGGGCCGGATCAGGACGATCAGTTCGGTGCGCTGGAGGGTCCGCTGGGTGGTGCCGAAGAGCGGCCCAATGAGGGGGATGCGGTGCAACACCGGGATGCCGGATTTGGTGGTCTGCTTTTGCTCACTGACCAACCCGCCAAGCACAATGGTGGCTTCGTTGGCGACGGAGACGGTGGTGTCAATGGAGCGCGTGGTGACGGTGGGGATGTCGTTGCCGCTGATGTTGGTGGAGCCGCTGATGTTGTTGGCTTCCTGGGTGATCTTCAAGGTGACTTCCCCCTCGGAGTTGATGAGCGGCAGGACGGAAAGTTTCAAGAGCACATCGATATATTCGATGTTGGTATTGCTCACCAGGCCATTGCCGGTGGTGCCGTAGCCATAGCTGCTGTTGATGGTGCCGGGAACCGCAACGGATTCGCCCGAGCTGATCACTGCCGGCCGGTTATTGCTGGTAAAGATCATGGGCCGCGAGGTGACGCGGAAGCGGCCCGTGGATTCGAGGGCGTGAACGATGACGTCAAACGAATGGCTCACGCCGACCAAACCGGTTAAGCCGGTGGTCCCCGGAAGGCTTGCCACGGAGATAATGTTGGCAAGGCTCACGCTGTTGGTGCCGAGCCCCGGAACGGCTACAGGGAGTCCGGCAGCGCCGGTCCCGGTCCCCGAGAGGACGGTGGAACCCGAGGCGGCCAGCACCCTGGCAAGATTTCCCTGGTTGAAGAGGTAATCCAAGCCGAATTCCTCGTCGTTGTTGAGGGTCAGTTCGCCAATGACAGCCGTGAGCAGGACTTGCGGCGCGCGCACGTCGATTTGATCGAGCAGCTTGAATACTTTTTGCTTCATCTCGTCATTGCCCACGACGATGATGGCGTTGATCCGGTTGTCGGCGATGATTTTGGTGTTGCGGACGATCCGCCCTTCCGGTGCGGTATCTGTCTGCTGGGTGGTGTTCCCCGACCCGAAAGCGCCGGGGCTGATGCCGCTGGAGCCACCGCGCGTGCCGCTGGACCCTCTCCGGGAACTCTCGTTTCCGCTGAGGTTCCCCGTGCTGTTGCCGACGGGGTTGGCCGCGCCGGCGGCGCGCCCGGTATCGAGTTTTTCCACTTTCACGCCCGGCTCTGCGATGGAACCGGCGACGATATCCAGGACGTCTCCCGCCAGAACGAAGCGCAGCGGGCGCGTGGTCGGTTCCCCCAGCGGCAGGCTGGTGTCAAGCTCGGCGATCAGGCTGCGAAGGAAGGGGAGATTGACCGGACGGGTGACCACATGGATGCGGTTGGTGCGCAGGTCGGCTTCGATCTTGATTTTTCCCGCGATGAGGGAGTCTTCGGAAAGGGTCACCACTCCACTGGACGCGGCGTTGGGCGGCGTGCCGGGAGGGCCCGGCACGATACCGCCCGCGCTGGGGGTTTTCTCGAACATTTTGGTAAGGCGCTCGACGACCTCTTTTGCATCGGCCCGCTGCAACTGGAAAAACTCGCTGACGACCTCCGCCGGTTTGGTATCGAGCCGGGCGACGATCTGCGCGATATTGCGAATGACATCCGAATATTCAGTCACCAGGACCGCCTGGGATTTCGGCAGCGCGATGATGCTCGTGATGGACGGGGTGGGCGAGACGATCTGGGTGAGCGTTTGCTGGACCTCCACAGGGTCGGCGTATTCGAGTTTGAAAAGAAAGGAGACCACCTGGTTGCTTTCCGGCAACTGGCTCAGTTCGGAGAGGATGGGGATATTAAATTGGCGGGCGTTTTTGGAGGTATTGATGACTTTGACGATGTCGCCCGGGCCGGAGATCAGCGTAAAATTATTGAGGGAAAAAACCGTCTCCAAAATGCGGATGGCCTCCAGCCGGGAAACCGGCTTGGTGACGCGCACAGTGATTTTCCCCTGCACGGTGCTGTCGTACAGGGCTTTTTTCCCGGTGAGTTGCTCGTAGAGCGGGAGCACCTGGGTGATGTCGGTGTTGGGGAAATCAATGGATTGAACCATCTCGTCCCCGGAGGCCGGGGACGCCGTGCGGCCTGCCGGAACGGCGGCGGACGGGAACGCGCGGCTCGTGGGAAACGGAGTGGGCTGGAAGGTCGATCCCGCGTTGGGCGAACGCAACGGTCGGGAAGGAAGGCCCGCATCCGGGGTCGGACCCGGTACCTGCGCCAGGAGAGCGCTGGAAAAAACCGCCAGGGTGGCCAGCAAAACGGAGCGAATGGGCAAATGCACGAGCCTATTTAAAAGCGCCCGCCCCATCTGTAAAGGGAGGTTTTGCGATTTTTCCTCGGGATTTCCCGCGAGGCCCTGCCCCGCAGGGCGGATTGCCTAGCAAATATGGGCGCGTACTTTGTGCCCTTCGCTCTGGAACCGGACGCGGCCCGTTTCGATCAAATCTGCGACGGCGACGATGGTTTCGCTTTTGCTGCGGCTGCAACTGCTCACCAATTGGATGAGCTCGCCCAGGTTGTGAACCGCCCTCTGGATTTTGCGTGGGATTTTTTTCATATGCTGGTTGGTTCTGTGTGAATAGAAAGCATGCGCCGTGCCTACGCTGTAATAGACCGTTGCGGGCCGGGCACGTTCATTCCCGTGTAATAAAATACGACACAAAGCGCTGGAATTTGGACATTCCTGGGATGCAGTTCAGCCTTTTTTGAAATTCAAACGCCCCCCGCTGGCGTCCACATGGATGGTGTCACCGTCCTTGAACCGGCCTTCCAGCAGTTCCAGGCTCAATGGATCGAGCAGGGAGCGCTGGATGGCCCGTTTGAGCGGACGCGCGCCGTACACCGGATCGTACCCTTCCTGGGCGAGGAATTCCTCGGCTTCCCCGGTGACGTTGAGGACGATATTGCGCTCCGTGAGCCGGGCGGCGACACGGGCGATCTGGATTGCGACGATCTGCTTCAAGTCGTCGTCGCTGAGCCGGTCGAACATCACGATTTCGTCCACGCGGTTGAGGAACTCCGGCCGGAAATGGCCGCGCAAGGCATCCAGGACGGCGGCTTCGCGCTGTTCGGGGTTCTCGTCTTCGAGCAGGTACTGGCTGCCGATGTTGGATGTCATGATGAGGACCGTGTTTTTGAAATCGACCGTGCGCCCCTGGCCGTCGGTAATGCGGCCGTCGTCGAGCACCTGGAGCAGGACGTTAAAGACGTCGTGATGAGCCTTCTCGATTTCGTCGAAGAGGACGACGGAATACGGTTTGCGCCGGACGGCTTCGGAGAGCTGCCCGCCTTCCTCGTAGCCGACGTAGCCGGGAGGCGCGCCGATCAAGCGGGCAACGGTGTGTTTCTCCATGTATTCGCTCATGTCGATGCGCACCATGTTGTTTTCGTCGTCGAAGAGGAACTCGGCGAGCGCGCGGGCCAGCTCGGTTTTGCCGACGCCGGTGGGGCCAAGGAAGATGAACGAGCCGATGGGACGGCGGGGATCGCCCAGGCCGCTGCGGGCGCGCCGGACGGCATTTGAGACGGCGCTGATGGCCTTGCGCTGACCGATGACGCGCTGCCCGAGCCGCGCTTCCATGTGAACGAGTTTTTCGCGTTCGCCTTCCTGCAAGCGGGAGACCGGGATGCCGGTCCAGCTTGAGACGACCTCGGCGATGTCTTCCTCTGTGACTTCCTCCTTGAGCATCTGGCGGCCGTCGCCCTGCATGGTGCCGAGCTTGGCTTTGTGTTCCTCCAGTTCGCGGGTCAGCTTGGGAATGCGGTCATACTTGAGCTCGCTGGCTTTCGTGAGGTCGCCCCGACGCTCCAACTGTTCCAGTTCGGTGCGCAGCGCGTCGATCTGTTCCTGGAGTTTGCGCGATTTGTCGATCTCTCCTTTTTCGCTCTGCCACTGGGCTTTCATGCGGGCGCTTTGTTCGCGCAGGTCGGCGAGTTCCTTTTCAATTTTGGCGAGTCGTTCGCGGCTGGCTTCGTCCTTCTCTTTTTTGAGCGCCTGCCGCTCCATTTCGAGCTGCATGATCTGCCGCTCGATCTGGTCGATCTCGGTGGGCATGGAGTCGAGTTCGATCTTCAATCGCGAGGCCGCTTCGTCCATCAAATCGACGGCTTTATCCGGGAGAAACCGGTCGCTGATGTAGCGGTGGGAAAGCGTGGCGGCGGCGACAAGCGCGGCGTCCTGGATGCGCACGCCGTGGTGGACTTCGTAGCGTTCCTTGAGCCCGCGCAGGATGGCGATGGTGTCGGGTACGCTTGGCTCATCGACTTGAACCGGCTGGAAGCGGCGTTCGAGCGCGGCGTCTTTTTCGATATGCTTGCGGTATTCGTCGAGGGTGGTCGCGCCGATGGTGCGCAGCTCGCCGCGCGCGAGTTGGGGCTTGAGCATGTTGGAGGCGTCCACGGCCCCTTCCGCCGCGCCCGCGCCGACGATGGTGTGCAGTTCGTCGATGAAGAGGATGACTTCGCCCTGGGAGTCGGTGACTTCTTTGAGGAAGGCTTTGAGCCGGTCCTCGAATTCGCCCCGGAACTTGGCCCCGGCGAGCATGGAGCCGATGTCGAGCGCGACGATCCGCTTGTTTTTGAGCGATTCGGGCACGTCGCCGCTGACGACCCGGCGGGCGAGCCCTTCGACGATGGCGGTCTTGCCGACGCCGGGTTCACCGATCAAGACCGGGTTGTTCTTGGTGCGCCGGGAGAGGACTTGCATCACGCGGCGGATCTCGTTGTCGCGCCCGATGACGGGGTCGATCTTGCCCCGGCGCGCCATCTCGGTGAGGTCGCGCCCGTATTTTTCAAGGGATTGGTTTTTGGCCTCGGGGTTTTGATCCGTTACGCGCTGGGAGCCGCGCACCTGCTGGAGCGCCTGCATGAGGCGGTCCTTGGTGACGCCCGCTTCCTTGAGGAACCGGCCTGCGGTGGTTTTGCCATCGACGAGGGCCAGCAGGAAATGTTCGGCGCTCAGGAATTCATCCTTCATGCGGGCCATCTCCTTTTCAGCGGCTTCGAGGGTGGTTCGCAATTCGATCCCTATAAAAACTTGCACCGTGCCCTGGACGCGCGGACGGCGGGCAATTTCAGTTTTGAGCTTTTCCTGGAGAGGGGCTACCGCGATGCCCATTTTGTCCAGCAGCGGGCGGGTAACCCCCTCGGGTTGGTCAACCAGGGTGAGCAGCACGCCCTCGGCGTCGAGTTCTGAGATTCCGAGGTTGGCCGCCGTCTCCTGAGCTGAGGCGAGCGCCTCCTGCATTTTGGCCGTCAGTTTGTCCAGTCGCATAGGATTTTCCTTTCGCGTTCAATTTATCAAGGAAAGCGGCGGAGTGCAATGGGGTGAAATAGGTATGCCTGGGTTCCTGCCTTTGGTTGCATTTGTCCGGGAAACCCGATACAATTGCGGGTATGAAACGATTCCGTGCACCGTGGGGCCGCTGTCTGGTGTGGATGTCTTTGCTCAGTGTGGTGGTCTGCGCGGTGGCGGCGGTTTCGGTTTGGATGGTGCCGCATCACCCGGCCTCGCGAGCGATGCTTTTCCTGCTCCAAGAGGGAACTGCCGGATTGATTCTGGCGCTTCTTGTGGGAGCGGCGCTTTTTACCGTGCGCGGTTACACGGTCGCTCCGGATGTGATTCTCGTGCACCGGCTCCTCTGGAACACGCCCCTGCCGCGCGAAGGGCTGCTTTCCGCCACAGTCCAAACGCAGGCGATGCAGGGCAGCCTCAAATTGTTTGGCAACGGCGGGATGTTTTCCTTCACCGGCTGGTTTTGGAGCAAGACCCTGGGCCGTTTCCGGGCCTATGCCACCAATTTGAATTGCACAGTGGTGCTCCGATGGGAAAAGCGGACGGCCGTGGTTTCGCCGGATAACGCGGAGGAGTTTGTGCGGGAGTTGATGGGGTAGCCTTCTTGGGGTAGCCTTCTCATTAACACCGGGCTTCAGCCCGGTGAAAGCCTACACACACGGCACAAGCCGTTTTAACGGCTTATCTTGGAATGCTCCGGACCGGAAGCCGTTGAAACGGCTGGGTCTCCGCTATGTCGCAGCACCGGGCTGAAGCCCGGTGTTAATGAGAACACTCCCATGAGAACACTCCCATGAGAACACTCCCATGAGAACACTCCCTTTCCGTGAGAACACTCCTTTCTTAATGGAACTGCTGCTGGCTTATATTTTGTAATACTTTCTCTCCCCCCCTTTGCGTTTTTTGCGGCTTTGCGTGAGACCTTCTTCCTTCCGGCCGCGCCGGAATTTCACGCGCCGCGCTCTCCCCGGGCGTGCGGTTTGCAAAAATCCCGCTCTACGGTGCGGGATGCTCAAAACCGCATTGACCCTGACTGAAGACCAACTGCAACGGATGGTGCGCTATGTGCGCAACCGCATCGAGGGAATGGACGAGGCCCGCAACAACGGATGGCTCGCCGATCGCGAGCGTTTCGACCGGGAGTGGGACGACGATTTTTCCCATCGCGAATGGGAGAATGCCGTGTTCGCCAAATCCAACGAATCGCTGAATATGATTGGGTCGGGCGTGGATTACATCCGCTCCCGTATGATCGAGGAGATTTTCGGCGCGAAACCGTGGTTCGCCGCCGATCCGCGCCAGCCCGGTGGGCACGATCCGCTCGTGGCCGAACAAGTCGGGAGGCATCTGCGCTGGAAGCTCGGGCCGGATCAGATCGATTTCGAGGCGGTTTCGGCGGATTTGGTGACGCAAGCCTGCAAGCTGGGTGAATGCGTGGCCAAGCTCTTCTACAAGACGGAGGAGGAGCGGTTTGAGCGGATTGCGTCGATCCTGTGGGACACGCAAGCCAACGCGCCGGTGCTGACGCCGGATGGCGAGTTTGTGTTTGAAGACGGCTCGCTGGATGCGCTGGCGCAAACATTGGCGGCCCCGCTGGATATGGTCATGGAATGGCATCCCGGAGAGCCGGGAGAAATGGTTTCCCCGGAGGCGTTGCCGCCCGGGTTGTGTTGGAAGGAGCAGATCGTTTCGGAGCGCATGGTGCGTTCCACGGGAGCCCGGGCGGTGCCGCTGCATCCCAAGGAATTTTATTGTCCGCTCAACGCGCCCTCGGTTCACGAGGCGGATTTCGTGGCACACCTGACCTCAATGCGGCTCTCGGAATTGTGCGGGCATCTCGGCATTGCGCTCGATGACGCCACAAGCGAAGAGGATGAGAGCGCGGACGGGTATTTGAAGCGGGCGCTTTTGCAGATTCGGGCCACTGCGGGTGCGGAACCCAAGCCGGAATCCGAGCAGCCGCTTTCGGGTGAGGGGGAGGAAATTCCGGTGGCCGACGCGGACCCGGAGTTTCGCATGTTGGAAGCGTATTTCCGCTTCGACCCGCGTGGGGATGGGCGCCCGTGCCGGGTGTTCCTGATGGTGGCGTATGATTACGACGTGCCGATTTTCTGGGACTACATCGCCAATGTCACGCCTGACGGCAAATATCCGTTCGAGGCGGTGGTGGTGAACAAGGAACCACACCGCTGGTATGGGAAAAGTTGGTTCAAAAAATATGAGCGCTTCCAGCATTTGATCGACAAGCTCACCAACCAGATTCTCTATCGCAACGATCTCGCGGCCAACCCGGTCAAGTTCCGCCGCAAGGAAGCGGTGGTGCAATGGCAGGACGATCAGCCGTTCGAGATCGGGCCGGACAAGGTGTTCGACCTCAACGACGGCTACACGGCGGAAGACGCATTGCAAACGGCGCGCATTCCGGAGCTCGATGAGCAGACGAAATTCTTGCTCGAAATGGTGATCGCAAATTGGCGGATGCGGGCCGGGATGGCAACGGCGACGCAGGGGACGTTTGGCGGATTGCCCAGCGAACGGACCGCGACGGGCATTACACAAGTGGCGTCCACGGGGCGGACGATGTTCCAGCCGCAGTTGATGGAGGTGAAGCGGGGCTTGGAGGCGGTGTTGCGGCAGGTGGTGGAATACCAATATACCTACCTGGATGCTGATGAGACGTTCACGTACATGGAGGGAGATCAGCGCCGCCTCGGGCTCTTGAGCCGGGAAAGCGTGCGGGATTTGGAATTCAATGTGGAGCTGACGCTGACGCTTTCCAAACAGGATCAAAACCTGGAGGCGTCCAAGTTGGCGGTGGATTTCTTTGGGCAATTCCTGGCCGTTCCGGATGCGTTTAAACCGGTCGCGGCCCCGCTCTTCACGACGGTGTACAAGAACCTGCAAATCGACCATGCAGACGATTATTTCCAACGCGTGGTGGAGATCGCCCGGCGGCAGGCGACGCCGGAAGCCGTTGATCCCGCCGGGGGCGGCTCGCTTTGACGCCGGAGCAAAAGATGGAGCGGGCGGCAGCGATTGCGGAGGAATTGACGGTCCTTCACCGCGTCCCCCGCGAGGCGGCGACGCTGCTTGATCGCGAGATGGAGCGGCTCGTCGCGTTTCACACCGAGAAATGCTGCGATCCGCGGCTCTCCGCCGAGCAAAGCGCGCAGCACAAGGAGGCGCGCGCGTTGGCCCGCGGGCTGGTGGGGTTCTTTGAGAAGCGCAAGGCGGCGCTCAAGGAGGAGATGGGGAAATTGCGGCGGGGGTAATACAATTTTTGATTTCCTCAACGCATGTTCCAAATCACGCCCGACTCCGCAACGCGCAATACAGCCGCAGCGGGCCATATTCAAACTTCCCGCCGAGCAATTCCCTGGCTGTGCTGAGGACGCCGGTGGATTTTTCGAGCGCGGTGGACATCAAGCGCTGATCTTCTTCGCTGAAGAACGTGTCGAGCCGCAACGGTTCTCCGCTTTCCACTGCGGCCACGAGGTGGCCATAGATGGTGCTGGAAACGAAGCTGCGGTGCTGCGCGATTTGCTCGGCGTTCATCCCGGAACGATACAGGCGCAAGGTTTCTCGCGCCGTGTCGTTCAGGCTTGTTGTTGCGCGCGCTTTCATGGCAGGCGGAGGGGTTGGGATCGTGAATGAATCCTCGAAAATCTGCCTCGGGTAGGTGCGCAGATAGGCGGCGATTTCGTCGAGAAACGGCTCTGCGTAGGCTTCCAACTTCTGCCTGCCGACGCCCGAGATGCGCGCGAATTCTTCATGGGTCTCCGGGTAGCGGTTGGCCATCTCGCGCAATGCCACGTCGGAGAAAATGATGTAGGCCGCCACGTCGTGTTCGTCGGCGATGCGGCGGCGCAAGGCGCGGAGCCGCTCGAAGAGTTGTTCGTCGCATGGAATGTCGCCGCTGCGATGGGTGCTCTGCGGCTTCGGCTCGACGGTTTTGGTCAGCAACACTTTGCGCCGCTGGGTAAGGACCTCGCGCCCTTCCTGCGTCAGTTCGATCACCGAGAACTTCTCGCTGGTTTGCCGCAAATAACCCAACCGGATCAGTTCCCGGCCCACCGCCTGCCACTCGGCGCGTTTGAGTTCCTTGCCGATGCCGTAGGTGGAAAGCGCATCATGCCGCCATTTGCGCACCATGTCCGTCTCCGCTCCGGTCAGCACTTCGATGAGGTGGTTGAGACCGAAACCGTGCCCGGATTTCTCCCATACGCGGTAAACGCACGACAGAAATTTCTGCGCCACAAGCGTGCCGTCAAAGGTCTCGCGCGGCGTCAGGCAGTTGTCGCATCCGCCGCACGGCTCCTCCGCCCATTCCTCGCCGAAGTAGCGCAACAGCGCCACGCGGCGGCATGCGGACGACTCGGCGTAATGCACCATTTTCTGCAATTGCTCGCGCGCGATTTGCTGCTCCTGCAACGTGGGTTTCTCGTCAATAAATCCGTTCTGCTTCACCACATCCGCGGCGCTGAAAAGCAGGAGGCATTCGCTCGGGAGGCCGTCGCGCCCGGCCCGCCCGGTCTCCTGGTAATAGCCCTCGATGTTTTTCGGCAGATCGTAATGGACCACATACCGGACGTTCGGTTTGTTGATGCCCATGCCAAAGGCGATGGTCGCGGCGATCACGCGCACTTCGTCGCGCAGGAAGAGTTCCTGGTGGTGGTTGCGCTCTTTGGCTGTGAGGCCCGCGTGGTAAGGCAGCGCTTTGATGCCGTCCTCGGTGAGCCGTTGCGCCACGCTCTCGGCGGATTTCCGACTGAAACAGTAAACAATCCCGCTTTCGTTGCGCCGTTTGCGCACAAACTCGCGCACCTGCTCGTACGGTTTGGATTTGGGGATGACTCGGTAGATGAGATTGGGGCGGTTGAAGCTGGCGACGTAAGTGCGCGAATCGTCCAGGCGCAATTGCCGCACAATGTCTTCGCGCACCCGCTCGGTCGCCGTAGCGGTCAATGCCATGATCGGCACGCCGGGAAAATGGTCGCGCAAGGTCGAGAGTTGACGGTATTCCGGTCGGAAATCGTGCCCCCATTCGCTGATGCAGTGCGCCTCGTCGATGGCGATGAGGTTCACGTTCCAGCGCTTCAAATCGTCCAGCATTCCTGAAAGCATGAGCCGTTCCGGCGCGGCGTAGAGCAACCGGTATTCGCCGAGGTGCAGGCCGCGCAGTCGCTTGCGCCCTTCGCCTTGCGCGAGCGCGGAGTTGAGGAACGTGGCCGCGATTCCGCTCGCTTGCAGCGCGTCCACCTGGTCTTTCATCAGCGAAATGAGCGGGGAGACGACCACCGTCAGCCCTGGTTTCATCAAGGCCGGGAGCTGGAAGCAAAGTGATTTCCCGCCGCCGGTCGGCAGCAGCGCAAACACGTCCCGGCCCGAAAGCGCATCGAGGATGATTTCCTCCTGCAAGGGGCGAAACGCCGTGAAGCCAAACGATTGCTTCAAGGTTTCCAATAATGGCTGCTTCATGGGTGGGCAATATGACACGGAAGCAGCGGATCAGGAACTCAGGAAATCAGGAAAATAGGGAAAGGCGGAACGGTCGCTTGGAGTTGCTTGCGGGGTCCCTCGCTGCGCTCGGGATGACAAGCATGCTGGTTGCCTTTTCCTCCATTCCTCCATTTCCCCAGTCCAATCCTGAATTCCTGAGTTCCTGAGTTCGTGAGTTCCTGATCTTTTTTTAGCTGCCTGAGCCCTGATCCACCCGCGCCTTCACTGCCGCGTCCATTTGGATGATCGGCGGCCATTCGCGCTGGAATCCTTCGCCGGGGAGTTTTTTCGTGGCGTCTATGCCGAGTTTGCTGCCGACGCCCACTGCGCTGGTTGCGTGGTCGAGCACGTCTGCCGGGCCTTTGGTGAAAAGGGAGTCCCGCTGCGGATCGGTGTTGGAACAGAGCCGGAACAAAACCTCGCTCGTGTTGTGGACGTCCACCTCCTCGTCCACCACGATCAGGTATTTGGTGAACATCATTTGCCCCATGCCCCAGAGGCCGTGCATGACTTTATACGCCTGCATCGGGTAGGTTTTCTTGATCGATACCACGACAAGATTGTGGAATACCCCTTCCGCCGGGAGCGCGATATCCACGATCTCGGGGAAGTTCATCTTGAAAATCGGGAGGAAGAGTTTCACCGAAGCCGCGCCGATGTAGAAATCCTCCATGGGCGGAATGCCAACAATCGTCGCGGGATAGACGGCGTTTTTGCGGTGCGTGACGGCGGTGATGTGGAAGACGGGATACGGCTCCGGGAGCGTGTAGTATCCGGTGTGATCCCCGAACGGCCCCTCCGACCGCAACGGCTCCACCGGGTCGATATACCCCTCGATCACGATGTCCGCGTCCGCCGGGACTTCCAGATCGCTCGTCTCGCATTTCACCAGCTCGATGGACTGCCGCCGCAGATAACCCGCCATCAGAAACTCGTCCAACCCGTCCGGAAGCGGCGCGGTGGCGCAGAACGTGTACACGGGGTCGCCTCCCAGCACCACGGCCACAGGCATCCGTTTGCCGGTCTCGTAATAGCGGCGCCCGTGGCGCGCGCCCACTTTTTGCAATTGCCAATGCATTCCCGTCGTGCGGTCGTCGTACACCTGCATCCGGTACATTCCGACGTTGCGCTCGCCCGTGTCCGGGTCCTGGGTAATGACGCAGGGCAGCGTGATAAAGCGACCGCCGTCGAGCGGCCAACATTTCAAAATAGGGAGGTCCAGGAGCGTCGGCGGGAACGGCTCCGTTCCGTTTTTCCAATCCGGCGCAGGCGGCCAGGGCGCGGTGCGGCTTTCGGGGGCGCCAAGGCGATGCACCACTTCTTTGCAAGGCCCGCTCTTTACCTGCTTGGGCCGGGCGTGGCGCAGTTCGATGGCGGTGCGGAAGAGCCCCAGCGCTTCGCGGAAGCCGGTCGGCGGCTTGGCTTTCATCAGCGCGCCGATCTCCGCCGCGACAGCGTCCACGGACTCCGCGCCCATGCTCAGCGCCATCCGTTTCCACGACCCGAGCGTGTTGATCGCGAGCGGGAACGGCGAAACTTTTCCGTTCACCGTCGGCTTTTCAAAAAGCAGCGCCTTGCCGCCGCCGGGTTGCTTCATCTCGCGGTCGGCGAACTCGGTGATCTCGAGTTCGGTCGCCACCGGCTGCGAGATGCGTTTGAGCTCGCCCGCGCGCTCGAGCGCGGCGAGGTAGTCGGAATACGAAGCGTAGGCCATGGCGTATTGAGTCACGGATCGGGGGGCGATGAACAGAACGAATTTCGCTTGCGATTCGGGCGAACAAGACGGCTAATGAAAGTAATGCGCGCTTTTTTTCAAAGTCCCCTCTCCTGGCTCGCGCTTTTTTGCGCCGCTTTGAGCGTCGGACTTTGGGAATGGTCGCGCCGCCTGCCCGAGTCCCATTGGGAAGCCGCACCCTCCACGCTCGCTGCCAGCGAAACCGCATCCAGCCCCGAGCCCGCTTCTGCCCAGGAAAATCCTCCCGGCGAAACCACCCCGGTACCCACCGCATCCCCTTCGCTTTCGACAGCAAATTCGGTCCAACCCGCGCCATCCCCGGCTCCCGAGACATTGGCTGCCCCCTCCCCTGCCCCAGAGCCAGTTCCGGCAGCCAGTCCCGCTCCGGCCCCCTCGGATGCCGCGTTGACGGGCCCGCTTCCTGCAAATCCGGAACCGGCCGCCTCCGCGCCGCTCGCCCCATCTCCCGCACCCTCCGTCATTCCACCGGCACCGCTCGATTTTGCGGAGATCGCGCGGCAACCGGAGCTTTGGCCCAAGCAAGTCGTCCTTCTGGGCTCGGTGCGGTTCCCGGTGATCCTCAATGGCGTGAATGTCGGCAATATCCAGATGCCGCCGGGGCGCGCCGTCCTGCTGCGCAAAGTCAATTTCGACGGCACCGTGGAAATCGAGCTCCAAGGTTCCCAGGCCAGCCATGCCAAAGTGAAAGCCCAGGTGACGGACCTCCTGGCCCGCGCGCAAGCCGTTGCGGCAGCCCGAAAAAGCGCCGCGCCCACTCCCTGAGCGGCTTTGATCTGGCAGCAGCGCAGTCCGTTTTGGCCGCCATTTGCAAAAAACAGTTGCCGCCGCCCGCCAGACCCACTAACCTGCTTTCCCGCTGCGGAACGTCCTTCGACGCGAAGCGCGGCCTCGAAAGAGCGCGCGGTTAGCTCAGTGGTAGAGCGCCTGCTTCACACGCAGGAAGTCGCAGGTTCAAACCCTGCACCGCGCACCATTTAATAGCCTCCCTTACCGGCTCGAGCAGGAATCCAGGGTACGCTCAGTTTTTGATTTACCCTTTACGACAATGGTCTTCCCACCGAGTTGAATAGAGTGATCCCCGCTCTTCAGTGGCAGGGGAAGGCTGATGGAGGCGGGATGCTCATCGGTGCCCGCCACGCGGATGCACCGCAGACATTGACCATCTATCGACAAAGGCATTGGCCAAGTGACATATCGAGGCCCGTTCGCACCCGTACAAGCGCATTCCGCCCGAAGGGAGCCCTCGACATAATCCAGTTTCTTGACGACGATGCGCGGCGTTGACGCGGTCTCCCCGGACACGGTAACGACCTCCCGAGGATTCACATTGAATCCTTCGATCATCAGCCGCAGCGCGGCAGATCCCGGTGCCGCACTTCGGCAGGTCACGCTTAATTCCCTTTTTTCGCCAGGCATCAGGGTGATGGCATTGTCATTCCAGTAGGCGGGCAGCACTTGTTCGCCAAGAGCCCCCTTGAGGACGTCCATCCAGACATGGACGGCCGGGGCAGCCCCCTTGTTTTGCAGGGCGATTTTCATATGCGTTTCCCCCTTGTTCACCTGCTTTTCGATCACCTTGGCAGCGACATCGACGGCCGGAAGGCTTGCTAATTCTGTGTGTTGGGTCCACGTCGTGTCGCGTTCCAGTTCGGCGCCCTTGCTGTCGAGCATTTCCAGCCTCAGAAAGTGGAATCTTCCGTCGGCAACCCGTTGCGGGGCCTTGCCCAGCGAGGTCGTTGCATCCGCCAAGGCCGTAACGGGATACTCCTGCGCCGCTTCTTGCCTGCCCTCAATGGAAAATAGCGTCGCCCGCACCTTGACCTCTTTATTTTCGCCCAGGGTGCTTGCCACTTGCAGGGTCTGGTCATCGGGGGCGTATTGAATATGCAGAGGGCGAGCCGCCGATTTGAGCCGATAATAGGCTGCCGTCGGTTGCAGATACCAGTCATACATCTGGAACCAGAAATCGGGCCAGGCGGCATTGGCCATCCAGAAAAGGGTCCCGTTGTTGCGTGGCCGATTTTTGTTGGCAGCCTCAACGATCGCGCGTACGGCTTCCGCTCCGACCACTTCCGCCATCGCCACATAATCGGCAATGCCGCCGGGTGCCGCCATGGTGTTACTCACATTCCGAGCCAGGGCCGATTGGCCGGAATATCCGTGCTCCAGCAGCGCTTGGCGGGTCGTTGCCGGGGGATCGACAGATTCATCGGGATGGGGAATTGCCCGAACAAGGCTGTTGTAGCGAGGCACCAGTTCCAGTCCGATTTCGTTTTTGAACACGAAATTGGGATTGTCCCCATAAAGTTTGAAGTAAACGTCCACGGGCTGCAAGGAATAGGGACCAAAGCTGGTGGTTCCCAAAGGCTCGCGCGCCCAAGGGGGAAGGGTTCCGGTGCTCGGAAGCCACGGCCGCCTGGGGTCGAGCTTGGGGAGGATTTCATCCTGGAGAGCCCTGCCGATATCCTCCTGCATGTTGCATTCATTGGTCCCGCACCAGGCCAGTAGGGAGGTCCGGCCGCGCAGGCGCAGAATGACATCGCGCATGTTGGAGAGGTAGAGGTCCTTGTCGATCTTGGGGAGATCGGCCTCTTTCTTTTCCCACGCGCAGCCAAATGAGCTTCGCGCCATGTCCTGCCAGATGAGCAATCCGCGCCGGTCGGCTTCGTCGAAAAACGCGTCCGGGGGAATAATGCCAACTCCACAAATGCGGGACAGTGTGTGATTGCCCTCGACCATCATGCGCACTTCGTCCCGGTAGCGCTGCGCGTTCCATGTCAGAAGAAAATCGGGCACAAACGCGCCGCCTTCCATCCGGATGGGCCGGCCATTCACGGTAAAAATGCGCGCGGTTAATTCCTTGGGATATTGGTAGGGATGCGTGCCGTCGGCCGGGGGATTCAAAACGCCGGCAAACTCTTTTGGCCTGAAGAAATACCCGAGTTTTCGAATGCCGAATTGGACTTCCGGCAAACGATGGCTGGTCTTCCCATCAATGTTCACCGACAGGGCAAGGCGGTAGAGCGGCTGCTCCCCATACCCGTGCGGCCACCACAACCGCGGGTTTCTTATTTTCAGTTCCGGGAATTCATTCGCGTCCAAAACCATATCCCTGACCGCGCCAGCCCCCAGTTGAACCTTGTGACGCAGGACGATTTGCTTTCCGGCAAAACCGATCGGCGAAATTTCTGCCACCACTTCGGATTCGACCGGTTTTTCTCCGGTATGGCGCATTTGAAAACAGAGTTGGAGTGAGGCCTCCTTGCCCGCCGGAAGCTCGACATCGGTCATCACCGCCGCATCGCGTAGCGTCACGGGACCGCTGGCCTCAATCCAGACATGCTGCCAGATTCCCATGTTGCGGTCGCGGGCGGGAGCCACCCAGTCCCACCCAAGCGTGCTCAACTGGGTCAAGTTCTTCATGAATGTCATATCCGTCCCCGGGGATCGGAAGCCGGGTTTGCCGGGGACATCCACTGGGAAAATGCGCACGGCAAGGGCGTTGGCCTGGCCCGCCCTGGCCTGTGAGCTGATGTTAAACCGAAACCGCCTGAACATCCCCACCATGTTCTTCTCGCTCTCGATCTGAATGCCGTTGACCCAGACCGCCGCACGATAGTTGATCCCGTCAAAGTTCAGCCACACGGTGCGGCCTGCATACGCCTCCGGAAGAGTAAAGTTCGTGCGGAACCACCACGGCTTGCGCCAGGGACTGGTTTCGGAAGAAGCATCGGGGATGGCGTTGTTGTTCGCGCCTGCATAAGGATCGGGAAAGACGCCGTTCCGCACCAGTGCGCCGAGCACAGTGGTTGGCACGGTCGTCGAACTCCACGTACCAGCATCGTAGCCGGGCGAGGAGAACGCCTTGCCGTCCTCCCCCACCTTGGTTTCCTCGGCCAAGGCCCAGCCCTCATGCAAAACCATGGCTCCAGCCGGCACTTTGGCCAGCGGTTCGGCGTCAATGGCACCAAAGGAAAGCGGGGCGGCCCCCGCCGCCACAGCCCCCGCAGCGACCAGAAACCCGCACATCAGAAGCAATTTACTAATCATGGCCATGGCCAATCGTTGGGGAAAATTTAGGTGAGCGAAAATTCGCTCTGCGAAAAACTCATCTGCCGGTTCATGCCGCGTATTCTGTATGATCTTGAACCCCAAGACCAGAACTGATGAAATCAGCGTGTTCCTAGATACCTTGTATTCAGAAAAACTGCTAGAAAATTTGTCACAGACGTTGGCAGAGGTAAGCGGAAAATGAACTGCCTCCTGAACTACGCAAGGAAGGCATCGTATGAATTCTGGGGCATGAAAGGCAGCGGCGCATTGGAACTCGGGGCCGAGCCAGCGGAATGGCAGACAAAGAAAATGCGCATATTGTTAAATTGTTCGCATTATGAACCTCATTCTGGCTTCTTCCCAGGCGCAAACCACGGTGATCGTGACTTATTCAGAAAAAGTAGGAGTGGAAACTTCCAGCCTCCCCAACACCTCGGAAATCACATTCGACAATCTTTCCGTCGGTTATCACACTGCTGCTCATGACTCCGCGTTGACCTGGACAGGAGTAGGCACTTTCGACAACCTCAATATCGAGAGCCTAGGGCCCGATGGCGGGGCAAACAACACAAACTACATGGTGGTAACTGCGCGCTTCGCTTGCCGGAAGCGTGCGAGCGCACGATTGCAAGAATGACCGCTTGAAGAGCAAGCGGCAGCGAAGGCCACGATGTGGCAACTTCGGAGAGTTCAGCGTCCGATTTTGACGCTTGCGGCAGTATGTATGGCAGCCCTCGCGTAAGTCCTTGGAAATCAGAGCATGCTCGACAGGTTCAAACCCTGCACCGCGCACCATTTCTTCTGCCGGGGAGGGGACTCGAACCCCTATACCTTGCGGTACCAGATCCTAAGTCTGGCGCGTCTGCCAATTTCGCCACCCCGGCTTGCAGAATCCCTCTATTGAAAGCCGTTTAGAATCCGAATCGCAAGCGAATACGCGGACCGTTGCGCACCGCGCCTACTTCACTTCGCTGGCGCGCGGCGGTTTTTCCACCAGCACTGTCGCGGTGAAGAACGTCGCCAGCGTGAGCACCAAGAGCGCCATAAAATACACGCTGTAGCGGTTCCACTCGAAGGCCCCGTGCGGCCCCACGGCGACTTGGAGGCCGTTCATGGCATCAAGGCAGATACCCCACAGGACGGGCGAAAACCCAAGGCACACGCTGGTGATCACTGTGTAAAAAGCGAAAAAATGCGAGCGCCCCATCTCGGGCATGACGTTCATGATGAGACGGAGGTTGGCCAGGTTGATCGCGGACCCGGCCACTCCGGCCAGCACAAAGATGAGCAGCAGCGGAAGGGTGGTCGTGGCGATGAGCCCCGAGGCAAATCCCACCCAACCCGCGAGGTGAACCATGTAAAGGGCCAGCGCCCAGCGCAACATCCGTTTGGAGCCGACGGCGTCGAGCACCCGCCCAAGCACCCCGAGCGAGCCAGCTCCGGCGATAAAGCTCACGGCCATCAAATACAAAATGCTGTTTTCACCAAGGCCCGCCCGCCCCTTGAGAAACGAGACGGTAAACACCGCGACACTGCCAATGGCGAAGGCGAAGAGCAGGTTGAAGCCGACCAGGCGCGCAAAGGGCGGGAAGGTCACAATCGCGTGCCACGGCACCTTCATTCCGCTTTGTCTGAGCGACTCCTGCGCCTCCACGTCCGGCACGCGGTTCAGGTAAAAAAGAGAGGCGGCCCCGCCAAAAGCCGAGATCAGGAACGCGAGCGAGAATTCCCACGGCTGGGAATCCTTTTGGAGCACCAACCCGCAGAAGAGCAGCGCCACGAGCGAGCCGGTCTGCAGGAAGCGTTGGTCGCGGGAAAGAAACCGGGCGCGGATTTCCTCCGGCAAAATTTCCGTCAGCCACGGCAGCCATGCTCCGCTGGCAATGCCGCGCAGGAGGTTGAAAATGAATTGCAGGGCGAGCAGCAGCGCCAGTTTCCACCCATTGCCCAAAAAACTGAGAAGCGGAATAGCAACCACGGCAAACACGCAAAGGTTGCGCGTGGACCATCCCGCCAGGACAAAGCGCCTGTAGCCGAAGCGGTGAATGTAATGGGCGGCGGGGATTTGGAAAATGGTGAGCAGCGGCGTCAGCGAGGCCAGAATACCGAGCAGGGTGGCGCTGGCACCGAGGCTCTTGGCATAAAGGATCACCGGCGGCCCCAGAAAAATCTGGAATGAGACCGCATTATAAAAGCTGAACCAGTTGGCATTGGTAACACCGTCGGGAAAAGCGGCTGGCGGTGTGAATTTCAAGGGACGTTTCAATGGGAAAGCACCAGACTATCCACGAAGAGCACCGAAATGCCAGTCTCCGCAGCAAATCGACGGTGGAAAAAAATCCGGCTCTCGTTTCTTCCTCGTTGCCAAGTTGCACTTGGCAATGCCACTTATCCGCGAAGTTGCACTTCGCAAGCTTGCCATGTATCCAAGCTCCCCGGGTTCAGAGTAAGGCTCGCTGCGCTCGCGGTGAACCGGCAGTGCAACTGCCTGAGTTATTGCGTTATCCCCTGCGGGGCTCTGCAAAGTGCGCTTCGCGTCAGAGAAGCTGCTACGCAGCAGGGCAGTCCCAAGTATAACTTGGGAACGAGGCAACGAGGTAAATGAGGGGGGAGAAAAAGAGGGGGGGTGCTCACGAGAGGAGTCGAACCTCCACGGGTTTCCCCATACGGTCCTGAGCCGTACGCGTCTGCCATTCCGCCACGTGAGCGTTCCCCGAAGTTCCCAGCAAGCTGGGAGTGGGCGAATGTGCCCGGATTCCAAAAGAAATGCAACTGGCAAATTGAAGGCGAAATTTCCGACACGCGGATGTTGAGATACGCCTAATGCCATTGGTGCGTCATTCACCTTGCGACGGCGCCAAATCAGTAAAATGTAATTTGCCTAGGAAGTCCGGTCAGAATGGCGGAAATACTTCTTCACAAAAAGAAGGTATCCAAGCCACGGGATCACGGCGGCAAGGGAGAGCCAAACTACGTTATGGCCATGAAGGAAACGGAGATGCTCTAGGCGCGTTAACTTTTCCCCTGAGTATCCTGCCAGCTTGTAAAATTCCATGACACCACGTTGATAATACGTAATAGCGGCCGCGATCGGAAGGATGCAAACGGCAATGACGCTGACCCACCAACCGCGAAAATCGAGGTTATAAAATGCCCAAGCTACGCAGAACCAAAGGGCAGAAAATAGAAAATAGACAACTATTCCGGGCAGTCCCGCGAGATAGATTCCAAAGAAGGGGATCGCTCCGTGAAAGCTGAATGAAATCAGGATCATGGAAGTTGCTTTGAATGCCATATAGAGGCTGACCGCAAGCACGGGCAAGGGGCAGCGATCTGTCCAGCGCACTATGGGGTCTCGCCTTTCGCATGTTGCCTTGACGCTCTCGCCTCCATAGAAAAACGCCCAAATGGCTGGCAGGATTACAAACATCACGCCGAAAACTCCGCCCATAATGACCAGGATCCATTTGGCGGTTTCGGGGAGTTGGTGCCCAGATGATTGAGTTGCCTGCATACGCGCGAGGAACGTCCCTGACATAGCGACAAGGAATGCCATAATTACTAGACCGAGAATCAGGGTGCTCCAAGACATGATAAGCAAGAGCGCCCGAGCCCAGCGCCGGGCCATGATAGAGCCAATTCCCAGCCAGATGAACGCCACAGCCAGTCCTCCATATATGAAGACAGCCATCATGCTTTGATGTGGAATGCCTGCTTTCTGTCGGGACATTGATTGTCCAAGAAGCAAGAGTGGCACCAACAATGCGCCCAGTAACCCGCCCAGAATCGTCAGGGTGCCAAAGAATGTCAGACTGGTTTTGCGGTCTTTGAATTCCATGGGGAGGGATGGCGTAATTTCCTGATTCATAAAGACGATTCTTTTTCCAACAGCAGTAATATTTTCGAGTAGATCGAAGGGGGTTATCGCTGACAAGTCAATAACGGGGATAGAAGGAATTTTCTGGTGCGAAGCCAAGCCGGATGCGTTTACTACTGGCAGCCGCCCATCACGCACACGAGATTCCGGTCGCCGTACACGTTGTCCACGCGACCCACGGCGGGCCAGAATTTGCTTTCGCGCGTCCACGGGGCCGGGTAGGCGGCCTGCTCGCGGGGATAGGGGTGCGCCCAGGCGTCGCTCACGACGGATTGCGCGGTGTGCGGGGCGTTTTTGAGCGGGTTGTCCTTGGGGTCGAGCGCGCCGCTTTCCACAGCGAGGATTTCGCCGTGAATGGCGATCATCGCATCGCAAAAACGGTCCAGCTCCGCTTTCGATTCGCTCTCGGTCGGCTCCACCATCAGCGTTCCCGGCACGGGCCAGGACATCGTGGGGGCATGGAAACCATAATCGATGAGGCGCTTGGCAACGTCTTCCACGTCGATGCCCGTGCGCGTTTTTAATTCGCGCAGGTCGAGGATGCATTCGTGGGCCACCAGGCCGCTCTTGCCTTTGTAGAGGACGGGGTAAAACGGTTCGAGCCGCCGCGCGATGTAGTTGGCGTTGAGGATGGCGTATTCGGTGGCGGCCTTGAGCCCTGCGCCGCCCATCATGCGAATATAAACCCAGGGGATCACCAGCACCGAGGCGCTTCCCCACGGGGCCGAGGCGACCGCGCCGGCCTGGCCTTTTCCGCCCGGTTTGATGATCGAGTGGGAGGGCAGGAACGGTTTCAAGTGCGCTGCCACCCCGATGGGGCCGACGCCGGGACCGCCGCCGCCGTGCGGGATGGCGAAGGTCTTGTGCAAGTTGAGATGGCAGACGTCCGCACCGATCAGGCCGGGGCTGGTGAGGCCGACCTGCGCGTTCATATTCGCTCCGTCCATGTACACCTGCCCGCCGTGAGCGTGGACGATTTCGCAAATCTCGCGGATCGTTTCCTCAAACACTCCGTGCGTGCTCGGGTAGGTGATCATGAGGGCGGCGAGGTCGCCCTTGTGCTGCTCTGCCTTGGCGCGCAGATCGGCGACATTGATGTCGCCGTCCTCGCTGCAAAGCACCGGCACGACTTTGAACCCGGCCATCGCGGCGCTGGCGGGATTGGTGCCGTGGGCGGATTGCGGGATGAGGCAGATGTCGCGGCCTCCTTCGCCCCGGCTTTCGTGATAGCCGCGCACGGCAAGCAACCCGGCGTATTCCCCGGCGGACCCGGCGTTGGGTTGGAGCGAAACGGCGGCGAACCCGGTGATCTCCGCCAGCCAGTTTTCCAGTTTGCGGAAAAGGTGCGCGTAACCTTGCGCCTGCTCGACGGGTGCAAACGGGTGCAGTTTGGCAAATAGCGGCCAGGTCAACGCGAGCATTTCGCTCGTGGCGTTGAGTTTCATCGTGCAGGAGCCGAGCGCGATCATCGAGGTCGTCAGCGAGAGGTCTTTGACTTCCAAACGGCGAATGTAGCGGAGCATCTCCGTCTCGGTGTGGTGCTCGTTGAAAACCGGCTGCGTGAGGAACGCGCTCTTGCGCGCAAGCCCCTCCGGGAATGCGGCTTGCGCTTGCTGCGCGAGCGCGGTCAGTTCCAGCTCGGCTTCCTTGCCGTGGTTGAAAATCGTGAAGAGCTCGACCAGATCATCGGTGGTTTCATCCAGGGAAATCGTGACGGTGTGTTCATCGAGCACGCGCAGGTTCACGCGGCGGGCTTCCGCCAGGTTCACGATCTCCGCGGCTTGCACGGAACCCAAATCCACCCGCACGGTGTCAAAGAACGGCCCGCTTGCCACATTCCAGCCGAGCTTGCGCAGGCCTGCCGCGAGCGTGACGGCGCAAAGGCGGATGCGCCGCGCGATTTGCCTGAGCCCTTCGGGCCCGTGGTAAACGGCATACATGGAAGCCAGCACCGCGAGGAGCACTTGCGCGGTGCAGATATTGCTGGTCGCTTTCTCGCGACGGATGTGTTGCTCGCGGGTGCCAAGCGCGAGGCGCAGCGCCGCGTTGCCTTGTGAGTCGCGGGAAACTCCGACGAGCCGCCCCGGCATCGCGCGTTTGAAGGCATCGCGCGTGGCGAAGTAGGCCGCGTGCGGTCCGCCGTAGCCCATCGGCACGCCGAAACGCTGGGTGGTGCCCACCGCGACATCGGCTCCCATTTCACCCGGGGATTTGAGGAGGGTCAACGCCAGCAGATCGGCGGCGACAATCGCCATTGCGCCGTGGTGGTGCGCTTTTTCGATGAATGCCGTGGGATCGCTGATCGCCCCGTCGATTCCGGGAACTTGCAACAGAACGGCGAAAGTTTTTTTGCTGAAATCGTATGCGCTTTCCTCACCGACGATCACGTGCAAACCCAGCGCCGCAGCCCGCGTTTGGACGACGGCGATGGTCTGCGGGTGGCATTGGCTGGACACAAAGATCGTCTGGGCGTCCGCCGTTTTGGAAAGCGTGCGGCAGAGGTGCATTGCTTCGGCCGCGGCAGTCCCCTCGTCGAGCATGGAGGCGTTGGCGATGTCCATCCCGGTCAACTCCACGACCATTGTCTGAAAATTCAGGAGCGCTTCGAGGCGGCCTTGCGAGATTTCCGCCTGGTAAGGGGTATAGGCGGTGTACCAGCCGGGGTTTTGCAGGATATTGCGCGCAATGACCGGCGGCGTGATCGTGTCGTAATACCCCATGCCGATATGCGAGCGGAAAAGCTGGTTTTTCATCGCGATCCGGCCCAGTTCCTCCAGCGTCGCGTGTTCACCCTTGGGCGTCGGGAGAACAAGCGGCCAGGGAAGCCGGATGCCCGCAGGCACCGCCGTGTCCACAAGGGCATCGAGCGATTCAAAGCCGAGCGTGGAAAGCATGGCCGCTGTCTCTTCTGTGTTGGAGCCGAGATGGCGTCGTGCAAAGGAATCGGCGGGGGCAAAAGCGGCGGGCAGGGCGGAAGCGGATGAAGAAGAAGCGGGCATCCCGACACGTTAAATTTCTGAGGGGGCAAATCAACCCAAAATCAGGTAATCCCCAGGGCAAACGCATCTAAATTTTTCTCTCTGTAATTTGTCAGGGAAGTCACTGCCGCAAAATCCACATCGTTATTCTAAAAATTTTACAGAGAAGGCGGCAGTTTCTCTGATTTTAGATGCGTTTGCCCTGAGGTAATCCCCCATCCCTGGGTGTGAATCAAAGTAGTGTGAGTTCCGGAACGCTTCAGGGCCAACGGCCCGTAGGCATACCAGCCTGGGGCATCGCCCCAGGATATGGAGCAAAGAAGCGCCAAGGGCTGAAGGCCCGACGCATTCCCCCCTCGGATGCGTCGGGCTTACAGCCCTTGGCCCTCCTTTGGCTGGAGACCCAGCCCGTTGGGCTGGGCTGGTATGCGCACGCGCCGTTGGCGCTACAAATACTCCTCAGGCCAGGCTTGCCCCCTTTTAATCACGCCCCCCGCGAGCTCGTCCCTAGACCAGTTTCGGTTTAATTTGTCGCATTCCTCTCGCCCCGAAGGGGCTGAGTAAACCAGCCCAGGGCAGCGCCCTGGGTATGCGTGTGAGAGAGCCGTGCCCTGCAAGGGCACTGGGAAACGCTCTTGCTCAATCCGCTCCCCCTTACCAGCGCCCTTGCAGGGCGCAACCGGTTGTTGCGCGGCACCCAGGGCGACGCTGCGCTCTGCCCTGGGCTGGTTTCCCTTGCGCTTTCAGCGCACAATCAATGCGACAACGTCAAACGAA
>CAIYQA010000445.1 GCA_903928175.1 uncultured Spartobacteria bacterium
ACAAACTTTCGCAATTTGCACTTCCTGCATTCAAAAATTTCAAAGCCGGGAAAGCTATCGGAAAAAGCGAAGTCGTGATTCTCTGCTAATCATTCAAACACCCGTCTTTTCCCTTCCTGGTGTCCTGGCTTCCTGATTCGCCTTTTCTGCGCTCCACCAGTTCCGCAGCAAGACGGATTGCGGCGAGGGTGCTATCGGGCCGGGCAACGCCCCGCCCCGCGATCTCAAACGCGGTGCCGTGGTCCGGGCTGGTGCGCACGAATGGCAGCCCCAGCGTGACGTTCACCCCCTGGTCGAAAGCGTGGAGCTTGAGCGGGATGAGCCCCTGGTCGTGATACATGCAGAGCACCCCATCGAATTCCCCGGCGGCGGCACGGTAAAACAGGGTGTCCGGCGAGATCGGCCCGTGGAAAGTGGCGCGCCCGCTCCAGTGTTGCGCCAGTCGCGCGGTGGCCGGAGCAATGATTTCGATTTCCTCGCGGCCCATCGCGCCGGATTCGCCCGCGTGCGGGTTGAGTCCCGCCACGGCGATGCGGACCGGTTTGCCCAACCGTGTGCGTAGAAATTCCGCGAGCAGTCCGCCCACGCGCTCAATCTCCGGCGCGGTCACCAGCCGGGGCACCTCGGCCAACGCAACGTGGGTCGTAACCAGCGCCACCGTGAGCGCGCCGCCCGTGAGCAGCATCGCAAAATTTTCCACCCCGGAGCGCGCGGCAAAAAACTCGGTCTGGCCGGGGAACGCAAATCCTGCGTTTTGGGAATGGGCCTTGTGAATGGGCCCAGTGACCACGGCATCAATCTCACCCGCAACGGCCAGCCGCGCAGCTTCTTCCAAGGCATCGACAGCGGCGCGGGCGGACTCCGTGGTGGGCTGGCCGGGAAGAAATCCCCCGGAGCTGCCCAATACGCGATAGCGGAAACGCCCGTCGAGCTTGCCCGATTCCAATGCCGCGCGAACCACCTCGGGACCGACCCCGGCGGGATCGCCGAGCGTGATGCCAATGGTTCCTAAAATGTCCATCGCGCAGTTTGGGCCGGGGATCGGCGCCTTAAAAAATCCGGATGTAAGCCTTGTCGCGCAGATTCTTGATCCATTTTTCCTGCGCAGTCTGGCGTTCCTCCTGGAGCACTTTCTTTTCGGTCTCGTCGCGGACGGCGGCCAGCGGCTTGGTGTCGGCCTGCTTGCGGGCGTCCACGAAGAGGAGGTAATAATTTTCGCCGACCTCAATCACCTTGCTCACCTGGCCCGGCTTGAGGGCGAACGCCGGAGTCGAGAGAGCTTCGTTCAAGGTGGTCCGTTCAATCCAGCCCCAATCGCCGCCGTTTTCCTTGGAAGCATCTTCGGAATACATCTGCGCCATTTGGGCAAAATCGTCGCTCGATTTCACTTTGGTGCGGATTTCCTCGGCGACTTTCTTTGCGTCGGGGCTGCTCTTATGCAGCACGAGCATGCGCAGCTTCACCTGTTCGGGAGTGGTGTACTCGGCGCGGTGCTCCTCGTAAAACTTCTCCACTTTGGAGGGGGAAAGAATCGGGTCTTTTTTCACGGCGCGCTGGCGCATGGCTTGGACAATCATCTTGTCTGTCTCCACCTTGCGGAAGCGCTGGAGCGTGTAGCCCTGGGCTTGCAGGGTGCGGATAAACGCCAGGCGGTCGCCTTGGAATTGCTCCCGGATGATCGTGTTGACGTGATCGTCCACGGCATATTCAGGAATATTGAACTTGTTCTTCTGAAATTCCTGAAGAACGAGCTGGCGGTCGATCAAGTCGTTGATGGCTGCCAGCCGTGTTTCCTTGATTTTATCCTCGAGGGCTTGCCCCCGGAGCGATTGCCGCAAAGCCATTTCCCGGGCGACCACCAGTTCGCGGACTTGGGAGAACGTGATGACCTCCCCATTGACCACGGCGGCGATGCCGTCGAGGACTTGCTCTTCGGCCATGGCAGCAGCGAGAGCGACAGAAAGGGTGATTGCAAAGACGATCAGCTTGCGGAGATACATGGGTAAAGGGAAATTCCTTTCCACCGTAAAGGGCGACGGCATGAAGTCAAGCGCCAGCATGGGTTTGTGGCGTCCCCGGCTGGTGGAAAAGCCCTCTGCGAAGCGTTCCAACCCGTGGAAACCAGAGAGTGGGCCGTGATCCGCCGGGGCTTCCCCATTGTGGCATCATGCAATCCCCGACCGCAGAAGCCGTGCAAAACGCTCTAGAACTGCCACGTGGCTCCCAACGAGACGACTTGGCGCTCAAACTCGCGGTTGTAAACGGCGATATCGGTGAGCCCGTCCTCATGGTTGCATCCCCAATCGTAAGCATACGAAATGTCGCCGCTCAACTGGGCGGTGAAGGCGTAGCGCAGGCCTGCGGAGAGGGTGTAATCCCAGTCATTTCGCAGGGCTGCCGGATGGTAGTTGGCATTTGCCGCCCGGGCGCCAGCTTGCAGGCTGAGCTTGCTGGTGATTTTATGGCGGTAACTTAAATCGCAAACGCTATCTGTGTATGGGACTTTCCCAAGGCATGAAACCCAGTTCCAACGCTTGTATTTGAGCGCCAGCGTATCCGCGGAGGTCAATTCCGCAAGGGCCGTCCCTTCCGCATAGAGTTTGACCGGGTTTTTGTCGTCCGCAGGAATTGGCGTCGCGGCGCCGTAGTTCCGGAAATCCGGCCCGGCCTGAAATTGCAGCGTCAGCCATTTCACGGGTTTGCCTTCGAAGCCGGCCAGCAGGCGCTGGTAATCATTGGAGGCGGTGGTCTTGTGGGCATCCCACGGCAAAATCTGTTGCTCTTGATGTCCATACCGATAGCCGAGCGTCACCGCGTTGGCGGAATCCATCATATATCCGAGATCCGCCCCGCCGTTCACGTCATAGCGGTCGGGGTAATTCTGGTACCCCGCGAAACTGCCGACGGGATCATGGAGCTGCGTCTGGGAGTTGTAGTAGAGCAGCGACGCGGTCGGACGGAGAAACACGCTCTCCACATCATAACGCAGCGAAATATTGGAACGCTCCTGAATCTGCCGAAGACGGTCCCGCGCCACGGCAGAGCCGAAGGCGCTCACGCCCTGCGGGAAAAGAGGGGCCAAATCCTTTCCGTCAATGAAGGTGAAAGCATTGTCCAAGTTGTAAGAAAAAGCGTCGTCCTTGCCTTTGAGTCCGGCACTCAAGCGATGGGCGGAATACGTCTGGTCCGGTGTATTGTGGTAGAAAACGAAGTCTGGAGCATACTCAAGGGACGCCACTTGGAAGAGATCGGGGGAGCCAATCAGCGGGGCGAAATCCAAGCCCAGTTTGGGCGACAGCGTCGTCAGCCAGGACGGTTTATTAGCCAATTTTCCCGCGTTCTGGGCGAAGACATTCGAGTCGTTGCTCTCATGCACCGCCAGGGAGAGTTCCTTGACCCATGCGGGCTTCTGCCATTGCGCCGGAACAACCGTCTTAGTTTCCGCGTTCTCCTCGCCAGCTTTCGCGATGAAAGGCATCGAGAGCGCGACGATCATCGCGTGGGCCATAAACCGGGTCCCTTTCCGGCAAACTTTCCTGCTTGATCCCGCTGCAGTTTCTGTGGTCCTTCTGAATATCATGGATGTGTTTTGGTGGTCGTTGGTTTGGCGCTCCCTGCGAGAGCTGTGGCCGCCAGGATTTCCCGGCGCAAGCGGCGTATGCTAGCAGAGGTTTTTCTTCGATCCAGCTTTTCCCTTATACCAGCCTGATTTTTTCCCTGATCCTTGGCGAAAGGGGTGCGCAAACGGCTCCACCTGTTGCCAGCGCACATCCGATCTTCTTTCAGAGAGACGGGGGGAATTATGAAATCAAACCGTGCAAAAAGAGTGTCGGCTGCCTTTGTGCTTTGTGGAGTCGCCCTTGGCGGAATCGGAATGCGGGCCGACTGCCCAGCCGGGCCGGTCGCCCGTCCCTGTGGCGTGCGAAGTGCGAAGCCGCATCCCCCTGGGTTTTGGTGTTGTTATTGGAATTGGCCGCCGAGCAGGCGGAACGCCCTGGCTATCCCTGATCCCACGCGGCAAATCGGCGTGAACTTCAACAGTCCCGTAGTGGGAGCGCCACTCTTTTACGAAGGCGGCAATTTGAACTGGCAGGAAGCCCCGCCGTTTGGGCTTTGGTGAAGAGTGGTGGAGGTAAGGGGATTCGAACCCCTGGCCTCTTCATTGCGAAAGATACGCTCTACTTCTTGGCGGTTACAACGAAAACCTTTGGGGATCAAAATCTTACGTGGTGCGCGGGATACGCTTAAATCTCTAATCCCCCCCATTTTACCCCCCTTGCAAATTGTGCACACCCCTATCGATTAAAGCCAATCAGGGTCGCGGAAATTGTCGGGGCGGAATAAAGGCTTTGGAAGGTCAGAGAATTTAACTGGCGTCTCTGGCCTTTTCATTAAGGCTTTTGAATATCGCTGCTTGCGAGTCAAGACGACTGCGGATTTTCCGGTAAGAGCCTTGGCCGTCGAGGGTAGTCCGATCTCAGCAAGGCGCTTTCTAAAAGCATCCGACGCTTGCTTGCTCGTCGCCGAGTACATTCCAGTCCTTTGATTGGCTTTGAAACCTTCTACGTAGCTGTAAAACTGATCTTTTCGCTCGATGAACGAGATGGCATTCATTTGCCAATTTTTCCAAGAGTTAAGAATGTACCAATCGTCTCGGCGATTGGTGGACATGTAACCCTGTCTTAGCACCAAGGGAGACCAGCACTTCACTTTTTTCGAAGCATGTTGCGCGCATGCAAAAGGAGGCTCCTCCCATGATATGTCTCGGAAATCAAAGAGCGGTCTCTTCGGATTCCTCCCCGTGAACACACGACCAGTTGTTTTTGAATATGTCCGCCTTATTGCACGCAAAGCGGCAGCGTATAAGCAATCCTGAAAGGGCTCGGAAGCGGGGGCATCTGCTGGGACGACAACCAAGGCATCCAAAAAAACCTCGGGGCCATTGGGCTGTTCCGTTACTACGAGGCAAGGGTGAGGCGCGGGTTCTATGCTCATTTTGTTCGTCTGCTCATCCAGCAGCAATTCCATAAAGCACTTGCATGGATACTTCATCCTCGGGAAGCAGACGTTCTTTAGTTCCACGAGATGTACTTGGGATATTTGAGAGACGCGGGAGATAGCCGACATTCATCGGTTTTTATCGGTTCGACTTCATTTTTTCCACCCTGAACTCAGAACTGCGTCGCTGGCAAAGCTGTGGAGGTAATAGCAACATAACACCTCTTTATGAAGGGGTGTGTATGGACAATAACACCAACAGGGGCCATCTGCCTTCCCTGACTTCAAATGGCAGTCAGCAACATAAACCCAACACTGCCGCCGCACTCGTGGCCGCATTGCCAAAGGGGCCTAATGGATCGCTCCGTCTGGCCCTCACGACCAGAGAGGCAGCCGCCGCCCTCGGTATCTCAGTGCGCAGTCTCTACCGCATTGCCGAGAGGCATCTCCTCCGGCCTTCGCGGGCGCTTCGCACAAAAACATGGCCTGTGTCCGAACTGATCCGGTTTTTGGAAAACACCCTGTAGCACGCCATGAATCAGCAAACCGATCATATCGAGAGGACGTATTCGTTTCTCCAAGACCGCCTCGGGTTGGAAGTCCTGGATGCCGCTCAGGGGTTTATCCGGTGTCCGGGAGAACACCTCCACTCTTCGCAAAATAAAACGAGCGATTGCAAGGTGTGGTTCAACTCCAACGGAGTATGGGTTTCTTGTTTTCATCAGAGCTGCGCCGCCCTTGTTCGCGAAGTCAACATGCGGTTGGCCCGCCCTTTCCGTTGGACTCGTGCAACAAAAGCCTTCGGGAAAGCTTTTGTATCCCACAATGCTGAACGCGATGAAGTGAAGCGGCTTAAGCAGGAGGCACGGGACAACAAGCTCAGAATTCTTCGGGATTACCAGTGGCCATATTGCAACATCGCCGCCGACTCACCTCAACAGATTTCCCAGGATGCGTGGGAACATTACTACTACGTTCTTAGCCTTTTTGGGGACGACGATATTGTCTGGGTGGGCCGGGACATCCATGACTCGGGCAAGCCAAACCATCGTTGGCGCTTCCGTCCTGCCTTCGGATGGATGGCTTCCCGGTCTTGTCCGGGGCCGTTTATTTGCCCGAATACATTTAAGCCGGGGGTCCATTCGCGCTCGGATGCCAATGTCCTTTCTCGCAAGTTTCTGGTCGTGGAAAGCGACACGCTAGATCGTGACCAAGTAGGCGCAATCTTTCGGTGGCTGGAGCAGGCCAAAAATATGCGGCTGCGTGCTGTGGTCGATACCGCAGGCAAATCGTTGCACGGCTGGTTCGACTACCCTCCGCCCGAACTCATTAAAGAACTCAAAATCGTGTTGCCGGAATTGGACTGCGACAAAGCTCTCTTCGGTGCCAGCCAGCCGTGCCGTCTCCCCGGTGCAAACCGTAACGGCAAAATCCAGACCCTCATCTACTTCGCTTAATCAACACTCCCAGAACCAAACCAACCAAACCAACCAACCAAACCAACCAACCAAACCAACCAACCAACCAACCAACCAACCAACCAACCAAACCAACCAACCAACCAACCAACCAACCA
>CAIYQA010000446.1 GCA_903928175.1 uncultured Spartobacteria bacterium
GAACAATCCGGGACCCAAAATCTCGGCGGAGTCCAAGAGGTTGATCGAACCGTTGCGCAGTGCAGAGGCCACCGCATTCAGCATCGGGCGCTTAGCGGCTAGTGCGGCTTCGATCTGCGGCCCAAACGCTTCCCGAAACCCGTCAATCACTTTGAAGCGCACATCGTTGGTACAACCTCCAGCGATTGCGATAGTCAAGCGTTCATCGGAGTCTTCGATAGGCTCAATGTAGATCGGGTACCATTTGATGAGTTTCCTAGACAATTCCCACTCTCCTTGATGCTTCACTAATGGATTGCTCCAGAAGGATTTGTAAATATTTTCGGCGCTCTGTCAAAAACTCCTTCAATGCACAAATATCCTCTTCTGGAAGAAGATCCAGTTCCCGAACTGCTGCATTTACTCCAGAAAGTCCATTATCATTTGCGGCCAATTCAGCTTCAAGGGATTTTGCACCAACGTTTACCTGTTTTATGAGGTGGACTGGGGGCAACTCTTGAACGGCTTCCGATACGAGGCAATTTCCAAAGGAAATCTGCCGGAGATCGGGAGGTCTCCAGTTGGCTCCTGTGAAAGCATGGCCGTGGTCGATGAGCCAGACTTTGTCGTGCTCGTCCACCAACAGGTTTCCTTCGTGCCGATCAATGACCGCAGCCCATTCATCGAAGGCCGCAACGACCCCCAAGAGGGGCCACTCGACCAAGAATTTACGCATTGCTCCAATCGCCTCCGCCCTAATGCCGTCAAAAAGGTTCGCGGGCACCTGTCCTCGCCGAGGCATAGAAAAAGCTGAGGCGAAAGAGTTGCCGCATGTCGCGCTGGCAAACATTAGCCGCCCCTCAGCGATTCCGAGTTGGCCACACAGGTCTCCAGAAGCCATCGGCCCCTTTACCGCCTGTGGAAGCGACCCATCGTTGACAACAACATAAACGTCGGGGGTTGGCAATCCGATGATCCGGCAAAGCGTATGAGCGATCAGTTCATTGGCCAACTGGCGACCGTCCAAATCCTTAATGATGGCGGGAACCAGCACACCGGTTCTGGTCTGAACTGCACCGCGCCAAGAAGTGTTGACACCTTTCTCGTATAAACTGAGAGGGTTTTGTACGGCCGCGATCAAGGCGAGATTGCCGCCATCTGGCATGCCGAGGCCACTCCATGGTTGGTTATAAAGAACATTGCGTTGCCTCCCTAACCCCCGCAAATGCGAAGGAAGTTGGTGCATTCTCTTATTATTGCGTCACGAGATGCAGAAATCTACTATTTTTAGATCAATCGCTCATGTATGGAGCCAAACGCTAGAGCTTTTTCCGATTAGGTTGCAAAATCAGCATTTTGAAGAGGTCTGAGACTCGTCTGGCTTGTAGAGGTCGATGATGCGTCCGATGGCGGCCCAGAGGCCATCTCGGGTGCACTCTTCGGCCTTGCGGAGGAGGGCTTTGAGTTTGGCGAAAGCTTGCTCGATAGGGTTGAGGTCGGGGCTATATGGCGGCACGGAACATGTCGGAGTCTGACTTAGAATCGCTCTGGCTGTGGTCATGCTCGAGCGACCCGCCGAACGAGCATTTTGACACTGGCAATGAAGAGCCAGGCCACCGCACTTTCGATGGTTGCCTCGAAGTCCATGGCAAGGCGTCGGTTTCGGTTTAGCCACGCGATCAGGCGCTCGACGACCCAGCGGCGGGGAAGGAGTTCAAAGCCCTTGGCGGTATCGGAGCGCTTGATAATTTCCACGGTCAAAGAGCCGATCCGATCGAGCGCGGTTTCCAGTTTGGGACCGGCATAGCCACAATCGGCAAAGGCATGGCGCAGCCAAGGGAAAAGACTTCGGATGGAGGCCAGCAGCGGCGGTGCTCCGTCGCGGTCATGGACATCGGCGGCGTGAACGGTTGCCGCCACGAGCAAACCATTGGTATCGCTCAGAAGGTGGCGCTTACGACCTTTGATGCGCTTGCCCGCGTCATAGCCGCGTGACCCGCCCGCCTCGGTCGTCTTGACCGACTGGCTGTTGATCACCCCCGCCGTCGGGCTGGCCTCGCGCCCCATCGCTTCGCGAACAGTCATCACAAGGGCATGGTTGATCCGCTCCCAGGTGCCATCGTCGCGCCAGCGGTAGAAGTAGCCCTGCACCGTCGTGAACGCCGGCAGATCCTTGGGCAGAAGCCGCCATTGGCAACCCGTCTGCCCGATGTAGAAGATGGCGTTCACCACCTCACGCAAGGCCACGCGGCGAGGACGGCCACGCCGGCAGGCATCGGGCAGATGAGGGGAAATCACCGGCCATTCCGCATCCGTCGTATCACTTGCATAGCGCAGCCCGTCCCGACGATACTTCGGGCGCGTGATTTCGGTCCAGACCATAAGTGGCTTCCGGTTTTGTGTCGCAACTCAACCGAAGTACAGTCACCCGAAATCACGCAACTTTATTTCCGGTCAGCCTCTGAACGATCGTTTCAGGATAGACGGCGGTGATCGCCTCGGGATCGGCCCGCACGCCGATGGCCACATGGATGGCTTTGTTGCGCACCAAGCCCTCGTCCCGGATCTTGACCCGGATGGCATCCAGGAACACCAGCGGGTAGATCGCCTCCAAAGGCCGGTTTTGCCACGTCGCCACCTCCTCGATCACCGCGTCCGTCACCGTGGAGATCAGGTCGGTCGAGACCTCGATGCCATATCGCTCCCGCAGGTGCCCGGTGATCTCCCTGGTCGACATGCCCCGCGCGTACATCGACGCGATCTTCTCGTCGAAGCCGGGGAACTGACGCTGGTATTTGCCGATCAGCGCCGGATCAAACGTGCCCGTCCGGTCGCGCGGGATGGATAGGTCCATTGACCCGCTGTCGGTCAGCACCGTCTTGCGCCCATAGCCGTTGCGCCGGTTC
>CAIYQA010000447.1 GCA_903928175.1 uncultured Spartobacteria bacterium
ATCCTGGAACACAACACCCCGCTCCAACGATGGCCCGGTGATGGGGAGGCCCTTCCAAGATACGGAACCCGCGGCTGGAGTTTCCAGACCAGCCAGGAGCCTCAAAAGCGTAGTCTTGCCGCAACCACTGGGACCCAGGAGGCAGATGAATTCTCCTTGCCGGATCGAAAGATCGACGTCGGAAAGAATGGCGGTTCCGTTGTAAGCAAACCGAAGGCCGTCCACTGCGATGCCCGGCTTTGTAGCGGAATGTTTGTTTCGCGTATCCGTGAGAGTCATGAATAAAAAATGCCATAGCGACTGTGGCGAGCCGCAATGCTCGGCTCGCCACGCGCTATGACCGCACAGAGCTTTTAGTGGCAGGGCTTGTTCAGGGTCTCTGCTGAGACCACCTTCACCCATGCCTCTTCTTGCGCCGCGACTGGCTTTGCCAGGTTGTCGCGTTGCGCGAAGACTTTCAGCCGCTCCTGCCAGAACGGCTCGTTAGGCTGTTCCTTGGCAAGCTGATTGAGCGCCTGCTCGTAGAACTTCGTGGCGATGAAGTTGCGAACGTCGAGGTTCGACTCGGCGAATCCGCTCTTGAGCATGATCTTCCAGAAGGTCACCACGCCGTCCACATTCGGGTCCGAAGCCTGATCCAGATAGCCTTCATAGTAGGCCTTCTGAATCAACGCCCGGTCGAGCTTCAGGTATTTGCTGATGTCGTCGAGCGTCTTCTCATGGTTGTCTGCGGCGAATTTCTCAGCCCGCAGGAACGCGCGGATAAACTTCACCCACACCTCGGGACGCGCCTCCGCATCCTTGGTGTTGATCGTCAAGCGGCAGCACGGATGCCCCGGCTGGAGCGAACGACTGCGGATGACCACTTTGAGCCCTTGTTCTTCGGCCCGCACGTCATGCGGTCCCCAGACAAGCCCGGCATCCACCTGCCCCGATTTCACGGCTTCCAACACGGCGGGCGGGTTCTTCAACTCGAAGATTTGGACATCCTTTTTCCAATCCACCCCGGCGGCATCCAGTGCGCCTCGCAACACGGCATCGCCGGTTGCCAAGCGCACGGTTGCCACTTTCTTGCCTTTGAGATCGGTGATGGATTTCACCAATGCGGCGTTCTCCGGCGTCGTAACAATCGCCGCATCCTCCCCCATCACGCCCCCAATGATGCGGATATCCGCCCCCTTGGAGATATGAACGAGCGGAGCCGTCGTGCCAAAGGCACCGAGATCGAGCTTCCCGGCGCGCAAAGCGGCCAGGCCGTCCGCCGAGTTGGCGAACTCGTTCAACTCGACTTCGAGCCCTTCGTCCTTAAAGAAGCCCTCTTCCTTGGCAATGAAGAACTTGGCGTGTCCCGTCACCGGCAGGTAGCCCACCTTGACGGATTCCGCCGCCTGCGCCCCAAGTGTAAAGTGGATGCCTACCGCCACGGCTGCCAGCTTGAGGTAATCCAAAAACTGATGTCTTTTCATAGAGTTCTGTCTTCGCTGACCCGCACTGTGCGGGTGGTTGGGGTTAGAACTTCCAGGTCACGCCGGTGGAGACGATGCTCCGCTCAAATTGCCGCGTGGCAGGGACGACGTAGTAGCTCGCGGATGTATTGGGCACCGTAACGGAGTTGACGAGTTGATCGTTGCGACCCCGGTCATAGGCGTAGCTCAAATCAAGGCTGAGGTTTTTCGTGACGGCATATTTCAACCCCGCCGAGGTGGTGTAGAGCCAGTCGTTGCGCAATGCGGACGGGTTATAGTCCGAATTCGAGGCGCGCACGCCCACTTCCAATTGCAGAGCCTTGGTGATCTGGTGCCGGAAGCTCGCATCATAGAGCGTATCCAGATAGGCATTCTTGCCGGTGCTGGAGACCCAGTCCCAACGCTTGTATTTGAGCACCAATGCATCGCTGGCGCTGGGCGAAATGGTTACACTCGCTTCCGCATAGACATCCGTCGGGCTCTTGTCGATCTGGTCGACGAGCGTCGGGGTGATTTTGGGTTTCCCCTTCACAATCGTCGTCACGTTGATGGGGGTTCCACCCGCCGCGATGGGACGACTGTCGGTGTAGGTCGTAAACTGAGGCCCCACGGAGGCTTCCACCTTCAACCACTTCAAGGGGCTTCCCTCAACGCCCACGAGCACGCGCTGGTAGTCGTTGGAGGCGTTCGTCTGTGTGGGATCAATGGCAAGAGGGAGGTTCGCCTGGGTCTGATGCCCATAACGGTAGCCCAAGGTGAACGCCACATCCTTGTTGACGTTATAACCAACGTCCGCGCCGCCATTGAGGTCGTAGCGGTCAATGAAGTTGGTGTAACCGGCAGGATGAACGGGGTCAACAACGCTGGCCGTGGTCGGCAGGAAGTTCGTGTCGAGATTGTAGTAGAGCAACGAAGCCGTTGGGCGAAGGAAGAACGACTCGTTAAGGTCAATCTTCAGGGATGCCTTCGAGCGGTCCTGCCACTGGTTGCGGCGTTCGCGGATGGTGCCGTTGGCATACGCGCTCGCGCCGCCGGGATAGAACAACCCGTCCTTGCTTCCATCAATATAGGTGAAGGCGTTCTCAAGGCTGAATGTGACGGGATCGGCTTTGGCCTTGATGGCCGTGGTGAAACGGTGCGCCGAGTAGGACTCGCTCGAAGCGTCATGGTAGGTCACAAAGTCCGGCGAATAGCCCAGTGAGAACACCTTCAGGATGCTGTCTTTATCCAGCAGTTTGGCGAAATCCACGCCGATCTTCGGCGAGATCGTCGTTACTGCGGACGACTTATTTCGCGTGGCTACATTTTCACCGGGGGGGACATCCACCCCGCCGAGGTAAACATTCGTGTCATAGCTTTCCCCCACACGCAGGGAGAGATCAGTGAGCCATGCGGGCTTTTCCCAAATGGAAGAGGATTCCACCGGAGTGACGGGTTTCCCGGCACCTCCGGCAAGGGCTGAAACAGTGGATGAGAGGGCCACAATGCCTCCCAAGGCAGCCAGTGCCAGACCCCGGGTCTTGACTTGAAAGCGAACGCCCTGCGTCGGCTTGGTTTTATAAGTGAATGATGATTTCATTGCTCTGCAATTTTTCTAATCACCACCTTCAGTCTGTCTGATGGGCCGGTGTGAGGTTGTTTATTTGGTTTAATTTTCTGCTCCAGTGGTCTGGTTTCTGGGTCGCATGGAGCCGTTTCCGGGTTCCAAGGCGACTGCAACTTCAATGCCTCCCAAGGTGCCGCTAGACGGTGGGTCTTTTGCGGGCAAAAGTGGCGTTTCAATTGATACACCACCTACTAACTTGGTGGGCGTCGTCTCGTCAATCTCATTTTGTGCTCTTTCCTAACCTTTTATTGCAATCTCGATCGGGTTTACGCTGTTTTTGCTGAAATCCCCCGCACTCCTATGGGAATTTCCAGTGTTCTGAGAACATTGGAACCTTGAGCAAATCGCTGTTTTTCCTTGGATCGTAGGCCAATCCAAAGCCCATCCACCATCCGAAACCCGTGCATGGCACCAAGACGCCATGAATCGAAAAACTATGAAAATCCAAAGCATTACGGGAGCGCTGGGAAAATGCGCACTCTGCCTTTTTTTGCCCGGCGCAGCGGGGCTTATTTCTGGCTGTCAAAGCCCTCCCCCGGTTCGGGAATACAGGGTCGAACAGCACACGCTTTGCAGTCCGTGCAAGCGTGCCTGCATGACCTTTACTCATTCCACCGAAATCCAAAGAAATGTCTCCATGTGGCCGGTGGGCGAGAAGCTCTCGGGACAACCCTATTTGTTCACACCCAAAGCAGGAGCCTGCCCTCCGCCTCTGAATCCGCGGATCGGAAATGTCTGCACCACGGCGGATCAGAATTATCCGACCGGCCCCCGGCATCTCGGCGGTGGCCCGCTCTATTATGAATCGCAAAATGCAAACTGGGAGCAGAGATTATTAATTACTAAAAAGATTAAAGACTCTCGTGTGCAAGAGTTCGCTTACAGAATCATTTTTTTTGAAAAACCCAAGCTATTACCAACTAGTATCCTCAATAGTATGAATAGCTGGAAAAAAGATTACCTTTTAACAACAGAAGAAGTTCCTTGGATGACAATACCAAAAGCTTTAGCTGAAATTAATGAAAAAATGACATCAGTAAATAAAGATGACACTAAATATCTAATGGAAATTAAAAAATTCATAGAAGAATTAGGACAAACTAAAATATAGGAAGTGAGAAGGTGTTTTTATGATATAATTTTTATATGAATAAAAGAGAACCAACAGGACACGAAAGATCATTATACGAAGCTCTTGTTAAACGTAAAATTGATGCACAGCTCG
>CAIYQA010000448.1 GCA_903928175.1 uncultured Spartobacteria bacterium
AAAACCTCCCTGGAGATTTCCGGGCCTTTGAGTTGTGAATCTTCTGGCATCAGTTGGCTCCTACTTGAATGACCCCTCCATCTATAGAGATCGACCTTGTCCGCCCTCCCATGAACAAGGAGATTTCCTCGTCGCTGGCTGAACCCGACTCGGCGAGGCGTCCGAGGTAGTTGTCGATCCGCCGGATGTCGTGTGCGTAGAACTGACTGGCCACGTAGCCGCGAGCCGAGCGCATCAGGCAATCGAACATCATGAGATCTAGGGAGAGGTCGGCAGGGGCCTGCCCTTTGTCTTCGATGCGCAGGACGATATGCCGATCGAGCCAATCGACGGCTGTCGTCATAGCAAACTTCGTTTCGTCCGTCGTGTAATTCCACTTCTCCCGCATCGGGAGTAGTTTAATCGCTCCCGACGGGATCCTCCGGGCAATGATTGCGGCGTGGGAGGTGGCGTTTCCGAATGCGGGGTCCACGAGCATGAGTCTCGTTTCATTCGGGCCGAGCTTGATCCCTTGGATCATGTGCAGGCCTGCGATTGCCCGATTTTTCAACGGGGCGAGGATAGCCGAAGAAAGGTTGCCGGACAAGATGGCGATGAAGTCCCCGCCGTTTGAGAAACCCATTCGACGCATCGTGTCTGGGAGTTCGGTGCACTCATCGAAGAAGAGCCGACGCCTTAGCGAGCGCACCACCCGGATGACAAAGTCGGCCTCGCCCTCGCGTTCTGCACGGTTTCTCGGGTTTGCGATGATGTCATCGATACCGGACGAAGCATCCACGACATGGTCTTTCCCCGCTAAGCGGCCCGTAAATACGATGTCGATTTCTCCCGCTCTAAACATGTTGTGCTCGTTGATCAGACGTTCATCGACGCTTCTTTCCGAGACCATGCCGGGGTCGAGCTTGGAGAGATGATGGATCACAGGGATCCTGAAGAGCTTCTGGGCGATGGTCTTGCTCGGTGGCTCGAAGGCCAAATTGTAGAAGGCGTAGCGGTGCTGCCAACCACTCTTGCTTCTTGCCGTCATCCGGTGGACGTCCTCACATTTCAGACCGCCGGTAAGCAGATAGGACACGGCCATGAGCATCTCACGAATGGTAATCACCACTCCCAGCCGTTCCGCTGTGGCGAAGATATCGACGAGTTTGCGCTGCCGGTTCTCTCCCAGTGTGTCCTTGGTGTGCGAAAGGAGCTGATGGTTCCGGTAAATCGGGCAGGCGCTCTTGCTTGAGCATTGCTCGCAAGCCTTCCAGCGCGTCCCGTCGTTCCACGCCTTGACGGATCGTTGCAGCAGGCTCCCGTCGTTAACGGATGGCGCGGCTACGGATTGGTAGTTCAGATTGAGAATATGGATCTTTCCATCTCGGCTGGCCAGACCGTCCTCAAATGACCGATTGAAGTCACCGAGCAGTGCTGAGCAACCCTCTCTGGCGGAAGCTGATTCGAGAACTGCCCTCAATCTACCTTCGTTCGCGCATATCACCGTCACGTCGACGTCATTCTGAAATGCCGACTCGATTTGATCCGCTGCTAGAGTTATGGAGAGTTCGGAGAAATCTTTGTAAATCCGCAACGGACGCCTGTGCGGTTTTTCCGGGGAGGATGAAATCGACCTGCTCCCGTCGCACGCGGAATTAATCAGATCTTTCGCCCTTGCTTTGATGTCGGTCCGTCCGCCTTCCCCGAGGTGCTCCTCAAGCAACCGCCGGCACAGGTGTGTTTTGCCATGGCCTGCGTCCCCCGTGAGTATGACCAGTCTCGCCTCGGGTAGCGTAACGACCCTTCGTAGGTACTCGAGGGCCACCGTCTCGAGATCCATGGAATCCTTGGAGTCGGTAAACTCCTCGTAAATCTGCTCCATGATCGGGCTAAATGGCAGGAAACGATGCAAACGCTCAACATGTCCGTTGGTCATCGGTTTCAGTTGGGGTGTAGCAGGATCAGGCATGCCGTTGGTAGCACTTTTATGGAGAGAAAATGCGCCATTGGCCAGAAAATGCGAAAGAACTTTCGATCATTATCTCATACTGAAGATCCACGCTTCCTACAAATCCTCGTTTTCTGCGCAATTCTTCCGAGCAGGAGGCGACAATTTCCCCGGAATTGCGCCTACCAGCAGCTTTGCGAAACCG
>CAIYQA010000449.1 GCA_903928175.1 uncultured Spartobacteria bacterium
AAGCGGAAAACGCCGAAACCTTATGATCCCTTATTTGCGAAACACTACACTAGTATGGGGTCGCGCCGTTGACGCTGAATGCAAAGTCTCCACATTACACCACTTTTAATTGCACCCATAAAGATGCCTGCGAAAAGAAGATATTCGACAGCTAGAGCGTTTTTGGTTTAAGTGTTTACAATGATCCGGGAGCGCCGTGGGTTGGTGCGCGGCTTTTGAAGCGAAGCGGCTGTATTTATAAATACAGCCCGAGCCTCAAGGGCCGCGCAACAGCCCGCGCCGCCCCGGAGCGTGTAAACAATAAAAACAAAACCGCTCTAGATCGGGGTAGAATAAAAATCTATTTCCATTTCAACGGCAACAATGCCTCCCTTGGCGCGGACGAACCGCAGTCACACTGCGGATCGCCGTGGGCTTGCTGATCTCAATGGACTTTGATCTCGCCCACCGATGTAGGGATAATGCGCACCGGGCCAAGTAGGCCGGATTCCAGCAATGTATCGTCTTTGGTCCAATAGTTCCAAGTGGTGAAAGCCAGTCGCGCCGTCGGGCTTGGCTTGTCCTCCAGCAGCCACTGCGGCCATTTCTTGAGCGCTGGCGCAGCCCAGCTTTGGCCGCCGTAGCGCTCGGAATCCTCGGGCAGATGCTGATCGCCGATCAGGCGGTTGACCCACAGGTTGGCCCCCTGCCAGCCACAGGCCACCACCGCGGCAATCAACCAAACTGCAATTTCCATAATTTTACATTTTGCTTATTTTTCCACCGCCAGCACCCGCACCGGACCCAGCAAACCCGAAGGCAGCAGCGAATCGTTGGCTTGGTAATGCCGCCAGGTCGCGAATGTCCGCCGACCGCTGGTCCTCGGCTGATGGTTCGTCAGCCATTGCGGCCAGGCCTTCAGCGACCCGTCCGGCTTATACTCGCAGTCCGCCGGCAAGTGCTCATCGCCGATCAGCCGGTTGGGCCACAGGTTTGTCACTTTCACCACCAGATGGTTCCTCCCCGGCTTGAGGGCCTCGCTCACCTCCACCTTAAACGGCGGCTTCCACAGCACGCCCAAGTTCTTGCCGTTGAGCTCCACCTCGGCGATCACTTCCACCTGGCCCAAGTCCAAATACAGTGCGCCGTTGCTTACGCTAGCTGGAACCTCGAATTCCTTCTCGTACACCGCCGTGCCGCTGAAATACTTCACGGCATCTTCCGGCCGCTTGCTCCAGTCGCTCAGTTGATCAAAGCGCACCTTCGCACCCGTGCCGTTGTCCGGGTAGAACCACTTGGCATCGAAGGAGACCTGCCACGGGCCGGTGAGTTCCATCAGCGGCTTGGACTCCGCCACGGACTTGATCTCCACCTTCCGCCCCTGGTCTTTCCCCTTTTCCCGGAACATCACAAACACCGAACCGCACGGATCGAAGTGCATCGGCACGAAGGTCTGGCCGTTCTCCATCCAGTATTCCCCGGCCTTCTCGATCTTGCCCGTATCGGGATACCAAAACTCCGGCTGCTTGCCCGTCACGCGGAAGGAGCAAATGGTCCCGGCCTCAGACTTGTCAGAGTTCGCCACGAAATACCAGTCGGCCTGATCCGACTGGCGGTGTATGGCGTTCAATTGTGCATGGCCTGCTGTCGGCTTCACGGCAAAGTCTGGCGGCAGCTTCGCCGAGGCCACAATGTCCGTGTAGGATTGCCCCCAGATGATGCGTCCCTTGCCGTAGCGGTTCTCGGTCACCGTTTTGCCGTCGCAGTTGCCCCAGACCTCGGCGGCGATCTGGCGGATCTCGGTCTGGCAAGCCGGATAGTTCTCCAAGGTCGGAGAGAACTGCGGCTTGGGTCCGATCACCGTCCCGCCGGCGGCGATCAGGTCGCGCACTTTTTTGACGACCGACAACGTGAGGGCCTTGGAATCTGGCATCACCAGGAAGCGGTAGCGCATCCCCGAAGGCAACACGAAAAACCCATCCTTGAATTGCATGCCCCACAGCAGCCTGTCCCGATCGCACAGGTCATAGTCGTAGCCGGCGGGCAGCGGGGGCGTGAGCGGGACGTTCAGACCCGCAAGATAATCCTCGTTGCCGAAAAAGCAGAAGTCGGCGGTAAACGTTCCTTTCTGAAGAAGGAACTGGCAGCGGGCGAGATAGCGCATCCAGGAGCCGGACTGTTCCCACCAAGTGTTGGTTCGCTCGAGATGAATTCCCCACTGCCCCATCGTCATCCCGGGCACTACGTCGGTCCACGGCTGCATCGCATAGCGGTGAAAGACGAAGCGGTTGATCCCTTGGCAAAAGATGCGGTCGCCGCCCTCCTTCAACTTAAAGGGATGGTTCTGCCATTTGCCGCTGCCCGGTCCCGTTGTGAAGGCCTCCGCCCCAATGACTGGCTTGCCGTAGGTGTGACCCGATGAGGCGGCGATTCTACAGTACCCCAGGCCGCCGATCCCATCAGGTGCCCAGAATTCGCCCATGGGAATGTCAGCGGCCCCGCCACTGGCCAGATCCTCGAAGGTGCCCATGCCATACGCCTCGGCAGAGAGTTTCATACCGCTACGGCGCGCCATGACGCTGAAATGCGCGAAGTAGTTTTCCCGAAACAAATCCGCGATGGTGCGCCGCAAATCCCACAGAAAGCGCTCCGTCATTTCCGGGCTCTCCACAACCCGGTTGCTGAGGACGGGCAAATAGGAGAGCAGGTCGTAGCCGCGGCGGCGGTGGAATTCCTCGCGGAAGGCGGCTGTCCAGTTCTGGGAACCGACCTCGTAACTGTCAATATGCGTTGCCATCAGTGCCTTGCCGGCCAGCGGGCCGGCTGCGTCGATAACCTTCTGCATCATGCCGGCCCAGTGCGCTTCGGCGGCGACCTTGCTCAGTTTATCGCACTCCGGCCCCTTGCCGCCGGCTGGGGCTGGGTGATTGGTAGTTCGAGCCGGGCTGTATCCCAGCCGAAGAATTGTCCATTGGCCTGGTGGCACCTCCCAATCCAAATGCCCATCCGCGGTGAGCCGGCTGGTCAGATCGAGAACTCCCTCGCGCGGCACCACCCAGCCCGGCGCGGTCTTCCCCGCGCAGAGCGCCACATTGTCCGCAGGCACACTGTAGGGAGGGGCGGCGTTATAACCAAGCTCCCGACAGAAGGCGGCTTTGAGCGCAAATTTTTCCACACTCAAGCGGTCTGACAAATTAAGCTCGGCAATTCGAATGTCGGGGTGACGCGGGAATACCACCCGATAGAAGCGAGCCAGGAGCGGATCGACCGCAACGGTCAACCCCAAGTGCTGCGTGGCCATTGCACCCGAGATAAATTTCCCAACGGTTTTGAACTGAGCCCCATCATCGGAAACCTGCAGTTCGCAGGTCCAAGGCAAATTACCCCCGAGCGTGAGCGTTCGGGCCGCAAACGGTTGGGCAAACTCAAACTGTACGTAAGGCTGAAGTGGGGTGGCCGGCATGGGCAACGCAGCATAGGTCCCGAGATCGCCATCCATGATCTTGGCCGCATCAAAGTCCGGCGTGCTGGCCGTGACTTTGGGCGCGTACTCCTTTACCTGGCTGGATTCACCGCGAGGGGTCGGGAAGGCCAGGACGGCAATGTCGCGATAATATTCGATAAACACTTGGGGTTTTGGAAGAATTGCCGAGAAATGCGAGGGGCCTTGGATCGTCTGCTCGATGGAGACAACCTTCTGCATGGACAGTTCCGGTGTGATCCACGGGCCGCCGCTGCTGGACCAGCCCGCGCAATTACTCAAGTCGAGTTCCAGCCCCAGTCGATCAGCTTCCGCGATGGCGTGGCGGGTCAACTGCCACCACTCCTTGCTCATGTATTTCACCGGTCCCGCAGGCACACCCTCATCGACTTCCATGATCAGCCCCCCGCCAAGCCCCGCCCGCCGCATGGCCTCTAAATCCGCGGTGATCCCTTCTCGGCTGATATTGCCGTTCATCCAAAACCAATATGCCCACGGTCGTGCGGAATCGGGCGGGGTGCGGAACCCGCGCTCCAGTTCATCCGCCGCCCAAACCGACGCCCCGGTCAGTAACACAACACCAAAGGCCATCCCTGCAAATTTTCCGATGTTCATAAGCTTGTTGCTCTATCTCTGGGTTTACCCGAGATCGCGGTCGCCGTTGCCGGAACAAGCCGCACCGGACCCAGCAGGCCCGAGGGCAACAGCGAATCGTTGGCCTCGTAGTACTGCCAGGTCGTAAATGTCCGACGGCCGCTCGTGCGCGGCTGATGATTCGTCAGCCACTGCGGCCAGCCTTTCAGCGATCCATTCGCGTTGTAATCGCAGTCCGCCGGCAAGTGCTCATCGCCGATCAGCCGGTTGGGCCACAGGTTTGTCACTTTCACCACCAGACGGTTCTTCCCCGGCTTCACCGTCTCGCTCACCTCCACCTTAAACGGCGGTTTCCAGAGCACGCCCAAGTTCTTGCCGTTGAGCTTCACCTCGGCGATCACTTCCACCTGGCCCAAGTCCAAATACAGTGCGCCGTTACTTACGCTAGCTGGAACCTCGAATTCCTTCTCGTACACCGCCGTGCCGCTGAAATACTTCACGGCATCTTCCGGCCGCTTGCTCCAGTCGCTCAACTGCTCAAAGCGCACCTTCGCACCCGTGCCGTTGTCCGGGTAGAACCACTTGGCATCGAAGGAGACCTGCCACGGGCCGGTGAGTTCCATCAGCGGCTTGGACTCAGCCACGGACTTGATCTCCACCTTCCGCCCGTTGCCTTCCACCTTTTCCCTGAACACCACAAACACCGAACCGCACGGATCGAAATGCATCGGCACGAAGGTCTGGCCGTTCTCGATCCAGTATTCCCCGGCCTTCTCGATCTTGCCCGTGTCTGGATACCAAAATTCCGGTTGCTTGCCGGTGACACGGAAGGCGCAGACCGTCTTCAGGGCTTCCTTTTCCTCACTGGCGACGAAGTACCAGTCGGCCTTCTCCGACTTCCGGTGAATGCTGTTGACATGCGTGCGCTTTGACGTCTTCTGGACGGCAAAGTCCGGCGGCAGCTTTTCCCGGCCAAGAATCTCCGGCCAGGTCTCTCCCCAGATGACGCGTCCCTTGCCATAGGGATGCTCCGTGACGGCCTTGCCGTCACACGAGCCCCAAACCTCGTCGGCAATCTGGCGGATCTCCGTCTGGCAAGCCGGATAATTCTCCAAGGTCGGAGAGAACTGCGGCTTGGGTCCGATCACCGTCCCGCCGGCGGCGACCAAGTCGCGCACTTTTTTGACCACCGGAAGAGAAAGCGTCCTGGCGTCAGGCAAGATCAGGAACCGGTAGCGCATCCCGGAGGGCAACTTCAGGAGGCCGTTTTCCACTTCCATGGCTGACAGGAACAAGTTGCGACCGCACAGGTCGTGATCGTAACCCGGGGGAAGCTCCGGTTGAGGGAGATCGACGAGGCCGGTGAGGTAGTCCTCGTTGCCCAGCGCACAAACGTCGGCGACGAACTGCCCCTCCTGCAAGAGAAACTGACAGCGCGCCAGGTAGTCGAACCAGGGCTTCGCCTGATTCCACCAGGTATTGTTCCTCTGGATGTGCGAACCGAATTGCCCCACCGTCATGCCGGGCGCCTGATCCAGCCACGGCTGCATCGCGAAGGTGTGAAAGGCAAAGCGGTTGACTCCGAGGCAATACATCCGGTCACCGACGGCCTTGAGCGAGAACGGGTTCTCCGACCACTTGCTGCCGCTGGTAAACGATTCCGTGGCGACGAATTTTCGCCCCTGGGTGTGGGCAGCCGATGCCGCAAACTTGCAAGTCAACGCCGGGGCGCCATCGGTCCAGAACTCGCCCATCGGGATGTCCACCACGCTATCGCAATCCAGCGGGTCAAACGGGCCGTTCCCGTAACATTCGGCCGAGAGTTGCATGCCTTGGCGATGGGCAAGAGCGGTCATTTGCCCGTAATAGTTTTCGGCAAAGAGATCCGCCACCGTCCGCCGGTAATCCCACAGGAAACGCTCGGTGATTTCCGGGCTCTCCACAACCCGGTTGCTCAGGATCGGCAAATAGGGATTCAGATCATAGCCCCGGCGGCGGCGGAATTCCTCGGGAAAATTCGCCGTCCAGTTGGGGAACCCGACCTCCCAGCTATCGATCGTCGCCCCGACCAAAGTCTTGCCGGTGAGCGTCCCGGATTGTGCGGCGATTTTGCCCATCATGCCCGCCCAATGGGCTTCAACTGCGGCCTTGCTAAACTTGTCGCACTCCAGGCCACTCCCCCCCTCGGGAGCGGGTTTGTTCACGGCTCGCCCCGCGGTATGCCCGATGCGCAGCAAGGTCCACCGGCCCGGAGGCGCGTCCCAATCCAAATGACCGTCAGGCTTCAGGCGGCTGGTGAGGTCGATGACTTGTTCGCGCGGCACAACAAACCCGGGGACAGTTTGACCGACAAATCCCGCCACGTCGTCCGCGGGAATCTGTCCATCCGACTTGGTGAATGAGCCCAAGATGCGCCAAACGGCCGCCTTGGATT
>CAIYQA010000450.1 GCA_903928175.1 uncultured Spartobacteria bacterium
CGGATTGAGCACGAGCGTTTCCCAGTGCCCTTGCAGGGCACGGCTCTCTCACACGCATACCCCCAGGGCGCTGCCCTGGGCTGGTTTACTCAGCCCCTTCGGGGCGAGAGGAATGCGACAAATTAAACCGAAACTGGTCTAATTCAGCGACGGGTCGTCGGGAGCTTCCGCGAGCAGGCGAAACCACGGGCCGTAGTTGCGCACCGTGCTAAACCACATCTGCTTGCACGACTCCGGGTCGAGCACTTCGCGGCCGGGCTTTTGCACCACCCAGGCTTTTTGGTCCAACTCCCCTTCCAACTGGCCGCTGCTCCATCCCGCATAACCCACGAAAGCCCGCACCACCACCTCGCCATCGAGGGCGAGCTCCCGGGCCTCCTCCAATTCCACATTGAGGCGGCACTCCACGGTTTGCGCTTCCCGTTCCCAGCGGAACGCGGCAAAGGTCAGGCGATCCGTGCTCACCGGTCCGCCCAAAAACACCGGGATGTGGCCCAACGGCCCCAAGTCCGGCACGTCCAGCAAATCCGCCACCGTTTTATCTGTTGCCCGGTTTAAAACAATCCCCACCGCCCCGTCCTGCGCATCGTGCGACACCAGAAAAAGCACGGTCCTGCGAAAATTGGGGTCCAGCAGATTAGGGTGCGCAATCAGCAGCGCCCCCTCCAATCCCAGCGATGATGGTTGAAAATCCCGCACAGCAATAAATTAAGAGCGTTGAGGCGCGGTGCAAGGCAGAAAGGAGCAAACCGGGCGCTTTGCTCCGGGTCCCATAGGACTCATAGGTCGTATAAGTCGTATGCGACTTCTGTTTTCTTCGGGGTAATTCCCCGCACGCGCCATTGACAGCCTCCGCACACGCGGCAAACTAGGACGATGCCACTGCTCGAAGTCCACAACCTGCGTACCTGGTTTCCCGTCACCAGCGGGTTGCTGCGCCGCCATACGGACGATGTGAAGGCCGTCGATGACGTGAGCTTCACCGTGGAGGAGGGAACAACCGTTGGGTTGGTGGGCGAAAGCGGCTCGGGCAAAACCACCGTGGGCCGCACCCTTTTGAAGCTGACGCCCGCCACCAGCGGACGCATTGCGTTTGCAGGCCGGGACATCCTCCCCCTGAGCGAACGGGAGTTCCGCCCGTTGCGCCGCGAGATGCAGATGATTTTCCAAGACCCGTTTGGCTCACTCAACCCGCGCCTCTCCATTTTCGCCATCATCGCCGAGCCATTGGAAATCCATTTTCCCGAAATGACACGGGCCGAGCGACGCGAACGCGTGGCGGAGTTGCTGCGGCAGGTGGGGCTCAAGCCGGAAATGATGACCCGCTACCCACATGAATTCAGCGGCGGACAGCGGCAGCGGATCGGAATCGCACGGGCGCTGGCCGTCAAGCCACGCTTTATTGTTTGCGACGAACCGGTGAGCGCGCTGGATGTGAGCGTGCAAGCGCAGATTGTCAATCTGCTCCAGGATCTCCAGGAAGAACTCGGGCTCACGTATCTTTTCATCGCGCACGATCTCGCCGTGGTCGAGCACATCAGCGACCAGGTGTTGGTGATGTATCGCGGCAAAATCGTCGAGGCCGCCTCCGCAGAGGCCATTTATGCCGATCCGCAACATGACTACACGCGCAAACTGCTCGCCGCCGTCCCGAAGCTGGTCTGAACCCATGAGCTGCTCCAGCCAATCCCCCTCTCCCCTTCCCCGCGTCCCCGCGTCTGCGCGTCTTCCCCAATGACTCCCCTGTTCCGAAAACTTCTGGGCATGAATTGGGCGATCATCCTCGCGATGCTGGCCCTGGCCACGTTCGGAGTGATCGCCATCTACAGTTGCACCTACATGCGCGAGGCCGCCGCCTACCACGACATGTGGCGCAAGCAGATCGGCTGGATTGTCTTTAGCCTGATTATTTTTGTGGGGGTGAGCCTGACCCACTACCGCTGGGTGCGCTGGGGCGCGCTTCCCATTTACCTGATCTCCACCGTTTTCCTGGTGCTGACGCTGCTCATGGGCGTCAAAAAAGACGGGGCCCGCTGCTGGTTGAAACTGGGGCCGCTCGTGTTCCAACCCGCGCAACTCGCCGTGCTCGCCGGCATCCTGATCATCGCCCTGTTTCTCACGCAGTTCCGGCGCGTCCACCCGATGCTCAAGCTGCTCGCCTGCGGGGTCATCGCGGGTGCGCCCGCGCTGCTGATCCTTATCCAGCCCGACTTGGGCGAATGCCTCATCTGGATTCCCGTCGTCTTCGCGTTGCTTTTTGTGGGGCACATCCCCAAGCGGTACCTGCTCACGGTGATTTTGCTGATGCTCGCCATGATCCCCATCGCCTATCATTTCGAGCTGAAACCTTACCAAAAGGCGCGCATCATTGCGGTATTCGATCCCGAAATTGACCCCAAAGGAGCCGCCTGGGCGGTCAACAACACCATGATCGCCATCGGTTCCGGCGGCTGGAGCGGCAAGGGATTCAAAGCGCCCAACACGCAAGTCGAGCTCGGCTACGTTCCGCAAACGACCGTTCCCAATGATTACATTTTTGCGGCCATTGGCGAACAGTGGGGCTTTATCGGCGGCGCCGCGCTCCTGCTCACCCTGGCGGTCCTGCTGGGGACCTGCATCCTGGTAGGCCTCACTGCGGCGGATGAACTGGGGACCCTCCTTGCCGTGGGGGTCGGCACGTTGATCTTTGCACACACGTTTCAAAATGTGGGCATGTGCATTTCCATGATGCCCGTCACCGGCGTCCCTCTGCCGCTCATCAGTTACAGCGGCTCTTTTGTATGTGTCATTATGTTCAGCCTTGGGCTGGTCAACAGCGTCTGGGTGCACCGCAAGGAACTGCCGTAGCGCGGAAACTTTCTCCCGTTGGATGAAAGGGGAAGACCGCGTTTGGGGTCTGTGTCGATTCATTGGACACGCCGTCCGCTCAGGTGGATCGAGCGCGCTAAGAAAACAGACCAAACCCAAAAACCATGAAACGCATTCATCTCACAGCCCTTTGTGGAACCATCGTCGCAGCGCTTGCCCTTGCGGGAACTGTCCGCGCGGCCAATGAAACTGGAACGCCGGAGAAAAAACCCGGCGCAACCATGACGCAGCAGGGAAAACTGGACCGCCACGATCAGGATTTCCTGAAAAAAGCGGCGGAAATCAACCTTACGGAAATTGCCCTCGGCAAATCCGCAGAGCGCTCCACCGATGCGAATATCAAGAAGATCGGCGGGATGCTCGTGAAAGACCATTCGGAAGCCAACCGCAATCTGGAACGTCTGGCCGCAAGCAAGGGCGTAACACTGCCCACGGAGCCTTCGATGATGGACCGCCACGCGCTCAATTCCATCGAGAAAGAGCAGGGCGACAAGTTCAACAAGGAATTCCTCTCCTTCAACATGAAGGGCCATGAAAAAGCCATCGCACTCTTCGAGAAGGAGGCAGCCCGGACGCAAGACCCTGACATCAAAGCTTGGGCACAGAAGATGGTTCCCTCTTTGAAAGAACACCTCGCCATGTCCCAAAGCGGCAACATGGGACCTGTGGGCGAAAAAGGCAAAGAGCAGATGAAGTCTCACCAGAAAAACCAAAAGAATTACTAGGCCAACTCATCCTTTGTCTCGTCGGGGGTAAAACCCCGGCGAGACGCCAAACGCAGCCTGCAAGGATCGCGGGCTGCGTTTTTTTGTGCCTCAATCGCAGGGACTCGGCGCTTGCGGGTGCGCCACGCTGCACTTTCCCTCTTGGCGGCACGGCGTTTTCCCGCTGAGATAGGAAGCACGTCATGGCCCGCCAATATTCCCTTCACCGCCATCCGCAAGTGCGGATCGATTACGCCGCGGAGTTGAATCCCCAGCAACTCGCCGCCGTGCAGGCCCCTCCCGGCCCGGCGCTGGTCATCGCGGGCGCCGGAAGCGGCAAGACGCGCACGCTCACCTACCGCGTGGCTTACCTGCTGGAGAACGGCATCGCACCCTCCAACATCCTCCTGCTCACGTTCACCAACAAAGCTTCCCGCGAAATGCTGGAACGCGTGGAATCGCTGCTGCCCGACCGCACCGCCGGGCTCTGGGGCGGCACGTTCCACTCCATCGGCAATCGCATCCTGCGCCGCCACGCCGAGGCGGCGGGCTACCGCCAAGGCTTTTCCATCCTGGACCGCGAGGACCAGGCGGACATGCTCAACGCCGTAATCGCCGCTCATGGGATCGATACCAAAAAATCCAAGGACGCACCCAAGGAGAAGCGGTTCCCCAAGGGCGAAGTCGTCGCGGATATCCTGAGTTTCGCGCTCAACACCGGCCTGCCACTCGAAGAGGTGCTCGTGCAAAAATACCCGCACTTTCTCGAATACCAGGAGCAACTCGAAGCGGTGGAACGCGATTATGCGAAGCGCAAGAAAGCCGCCAATGCGCTCGATTTCGACGACCTGCTCGTGCAGCCGCTCCGGCTTCTGGAATCCAATGAGGAGATCGCGCGGGCATTCCGCAAGCAGTTCCAATTCATCCTCGTGGATGAATACCAGGACACGAACCGGCTCCAAGCGGACTTCATTGACATCCTGGCGCGCGACCACAAGAACGTAATGGTCGTGGGCGATGATGCGCAGTCGATCTATTCCTGGCGCGGCGCGAATTTCCAGAATATCCTGGAGTTCCCCAAGCGCTACCCCGGCGCAACGGTTTACAAGATCGAGACCAACTACCGAAGCATCCCGGAGGTGCTCGAAGTGGCCAACGCCGCCATCTCCGCCAATGTCCGGCAGTTTGAAAAACATCTGCAACCGGCACGCGCGGCATCCGGTGTAAAACCGGCGCTGGTCGCCCTGGAAAACGCGAACGACCAGGCGCGTTTTGTAACCCAACGCATTGAGGAATTGCGGGAATCGGGCGCGGACCTGCGCCAGATCGCCGTGCTCTACCGGGCGCACTATCATTCCATGGAATTGCAAATGGAAATGACGCGCGCGGGAATCCCGTTTTCCATCACCAGCGGTTTGCGGTTTTTCGAGCAAGCGCATGTGAAGGATGTGGCGGCGTTCCTGAAATTCGTGGTGAACCCGCGTGACGAAGTCGCCTTCAAGCGCATGGCGCGGCTGTTGCAAGGTGTGGGCGAGCGCTCGGCGGCGCAACTCTGGGCAGCGGTGGAAAAAGCGCTGCCTGCGGGCGAATCCCACGCGCCTGCTTCGTTTTATCAATTGTTGATGCCCGAGAAGCCGCTGAAAATTCCTGCAAAGGCGCAAAAGGAATGGAAGCAACTCGCCCACACGCTCGACGAGATCGCCCCCGGCGGGGTGCCGCGTCCGCCAGCGGAAATGCTGGGAGGGGTGATCGAGGCGATGTATCAGGATTACCTCATTGCAAAATTTCCCAATGCCGAAGCGCGCAATGAAGACCTGAACACGCTGGCCAATTACGCGCGCCAATACCGCGAACCGGCGGAGTTCCTCGACCATCTCGCGCTCATGACCGGGCTGGATACCGAGGAGGCCCGGCCCGAGGCCGATGCGGAAGCGGTGACGCTCTCCAGCGTTCACCAGGCCAAGGGATTGGAATGGCGCTTCGTGTTTGTGATCTGGATGGCCGACGGGATGTTTCCCACCGCCCGTTCGTTGGAAGATGAGGAGGCCATTGAAGAAGAGCGCCGCCTTTTTTATGTCGCCATCACACGCGCCGAGGATGAGCTTTACCTGACTTATCCCCTGCTGCGCCTGAATGCCGGCTATGGCGAAATGGTCCAGCGCCCTTCACGGTTTTTGGCAGAAATTCCCAAAAGCCGTCTCGAAGAATGGCAGGTGATGTGATCAGCCCGTTCGCGTTGCAATGCGCTTTTCCCAGAGGGGGATGTCTATACCAGTTTCGGTTTCATTTGTCGCATTCCTCTCGCCCCGAAGGGGCTGAGTAAACCAGCCCAGGGCAGCGCCCTGGGTATGCGTGTGAGAGAGCCGTGCCCTGCAAGGGCACTGGGAAACGCTCGTGCTCAATCCGCTCCC
>CAIYQA010000451.1 GCA_903928175.1 uncultured Spartobacteria bacterium
CCCCATCCCTTCCCGAATTCGGAACGGAGGCGATTTGCCTGCTTCGCGCCTTTGCATCTTTCCCTCGTTCCCAAGCTCCAGCTTGGGAATGCCGGTGTCTTCGAAGCTCTAGCTTCGCAAACCATGGAAACAGAACCGTTCCGCATATGCAAACGGAGCGGGGTGAAATTCCTGGGTTCCACATCCAGCCACGCTTTCGAGGCCGGAGCCTCGCAGAAAAGCGCATTCCCAAGCTGGAGCTTGGGAACGAGGCCCCTTTGCATCTTTGCGTGGGAAATTCTTTTGCTGGCGCTTTGCCTCACCAAAGGCTATCGAAGCGGCCTCTTATTCCATGCTCACCATCCGCGATCTCAAAAAAACCGTCGGCGGCCGCACGCTGTTTGAAAACGCCTCCATGCAGGTCAACTACGGGGAACGCGTGGCGCTCGTGGGCCCGAACGGCACAGGAAAATCGACCCTCTTTGGCTTGATCCTGCGCACGGATGAACCGGATGCCGGGACCCTGGAACGCGACGAATGGACGATGGTCGGTTATCTGCCGCAGGAGAGCGAACCGGTCGGCGATGAATCGGTCCTCGATGTGGCCACGGGCCGCGCGGGCGAACTGGTCGCCTTGGAAAAACGGCTGCACGAGTTGGAGAAAGCGGGCAAGGTCGATATCCCCGAATATCTGGAAGCGCACGCCAAGCACGACGCGCTCAATGATCCGCAAGTCGAGGCCAAGGCCAAGAAAATCCTGCGCGGGCTGGGCTATCGCGAAGACCAGTTCGAGCGCCGCGCCCGCGAGATGAGCGGCGGCTGGGTAATGCGCGCCCATTTGGCGCGGCTGCTCGTGATGGAGCCCGATCTCCTGCTTCTCGATGAGCCCACCAACCACCTCGACCTCCTCTCGCTCCTCTGGCTCCAGGATTACTTGAAGACCTACAGCGGCGCGATCCTCCTCATCTCGCATGACCGCCAGTTCATGGACGAGATCGTCGAGACCGTGTACGAGATCAACGAAATGCGGCTCCTTTCCTACACCGGCAACTACACCGATTTCCTGCGCCAGCGCGAGGCCAACTACGACCAGCAACTCGCCGCTTACAACAACCAGCAAAAGGAAATCCGCGCACTGCAAGAATTTTACGAGCGGTTCCGCCAAGTCGCCTCCAAGGCTTCACAGGCGATGAGCAAGCTCAAGCAGATCGAGCGGATGGACAAAATCGAGAAACCCGTCCCACCGCGCAAACCGTTCCGCTTCCACATTCCCCAACCGCCGCGCGGCGGCCAACGGGCGATCACGCTGGAAGGGCTCCATATGGCTTACGGCGAGCACAAGGTCTATCAAGGCGTCGATCTCACCATCGAACGCGGCGAGCGCACCGTGCTCGTCGGCCCCAATGGCGCGGGCAAATCGACGCTGCTAAAAATCCTCGCCGGAGTCCTCGAATTCCAGAAAGGCGAACGCAAACTCGGCCACAACGCCAAGATCGGCTACTTCAGCCAACACCGCGCCGACACCCTCGACGCCAACAAGACCGTGCTCGAAGAGGTGATGGATAGCGCCCCGGAAATCCGCGAGGACGAAGCCCGCGGGATCCTTGGATCTTTCCTGTTCCGCAAGGACGACATTTATAAAAAGACCGGCATCCTGAGCGGCGGCGAAAAGAGTCGGCTCAACCTCATCAAATTCCTGGTGGACCCGCCGAACCTGCTGCTCATGGACGAGCCGACGACCCACCTCGACATCCACAGCGTCGAGTCGCTCATCCTCGCACTCGCGTGTTACGAAGGGACGCTGGTGTTCATATCCCATGACGTCCATTTCATCCGCAAACTGGCCACCAAAGTCCTCCACGTCCACTCGGGCCAGCTCTATCCCTACCCGGGCGGCTACGACTATTACCTGGAGAAATCCGGAGCCAGCAGCGACCGCGCCGCGCTGACGGCGAAGTAGTGCCCTCGGCGCAATCGCATTTCCCTCGTTTCCTCGTTACCAAACTCCATTTGGTAACGCGCTTGTCCGCGCAACTCCATTGCGCCCGGCTATTTTTTCTCCAGCGCCGACCACCAGCGTCAGCATCTTGCTATCAGGCGGCCCTTTCAATTTCACCTCCACACCGCCCTCCAGTCAAATCCGAACCCGAAAGGGTTCATAGACAATAGCCGGTGGTTGAGGCGCGCGAGCGCCGACACCACCGGAATCCCCGCCACAACGCACGCACCCCAACGGGGTGGCAGAGAGCGGGGGTCTGCCACCCCTTCGGGGTGAGTTGATGGGCCGGTCCAAACCGGGGGTGTCGCTTCGCTCAACCCCCGGCTATTTTCTTAAGAAACCCTTCGGGTTCGCAGATCAAACGCTCGGGGAATTACTCCGGCAGGCAAATTTCCTTTACGCTCTTCTTCGCGCCTTTGCGGCTTTGCGTGAGAAAATTTCCCCGGGCAACCCGAAAATTTCCATTGCCATCCGGGGGCGGGCCGACTACGTTTTCCGCTCCCGTTCGACCGGGAAAGACTTTTTAACCGCACCACACACCTTTCATCATGTCACAACATCGCAGCCTCAAAGGCGCCAGCACCATCACGGTGAAACGCAACGTCCTCAAGCGCTTCGAGCGCGTCGAACTCCTCAAAAAACGCGGCGCTTGGAAGGCCAACCAGAGCGTGCTCGGCCTGCCGAAGACCAAGCCCGACGCCTAAGCGTTCGGAGCCACACGGCTTCCATTTCATTTCAAGAAGGCTCTCCGCAAGGAGAGCCTTTTTTCGTGCCCTCGAACCACGGAATTTCTCACACAGAGACACGGAGACACAGAGGTGGAAGAGAGGAGCAAACTTCCTTCTCTGTGCCTCTGTGTGCTTTTTTTAAGCCCCGAACATCTCGCCGCCTGCGATCAACACCGGCGAGGCGGTCATGATTTTCTTGCACGCGGCGTCTTTGAAAACCCGCAAGGCCTCGGCGCACACGGCCCGGAGCTCCTTGCTGGCGTCGATGCGCACCGAGGGGCGGTCGCCCCGCTCGTGCAAGGTTTGAAAAATCGCGCGCGCTTTTTCCAGGGATTCCAGCCCCTCGAAATCGTTCTGCGCATCGCCGCGCCGGTGGATGCGCCCGATGCCGCTGCGCACTTCCACGTCCATGAACAAAATCAAATCCGGCACCGGAGCAATCGCTTCGTTGGCGGCGATGATCTGGTTGAAATCCGCCCCGCGCGCCCCTTGGTAGGCCGCGTTGCTCCAGTAATAGCGGTCGAGGATCACGATGTGATTTTCGGCGAGAGCCGGGCCGATGCTCCGTTCGACGTGTTCCTTGCGGTCGAGGCGGAAGATCTCCAACTCCTCTTCAATGGAAAGCCGCCCGGTGTCCGCCGATTCCCGGAGTTTCTGCCCATAGGAAAGGCTGGTGGGTTCCTTGGAAAAAACGCAGGCCAGGCCGCGCTCGCCGCACCATTGTGCCAGGATGGCCGCAACGGTGGACTTGCCCGTTCCGTCAATCCCCTCAATGGCAACCAGCAGACCGCCTGGAATGGGTGTTTTCATAAGGAAAAGATTTAGCCGCAAAAAGGCGCAAAAGGCACAAAAAAGATTCTGATTTGCGCTTCTTGCGCCTTTTTGCGGCTATTTCAAAAGCCAGGTGATGATCGCCTTCTGCACGTGGAGCCGGTTTTCCGCTTCGGTAAAGATGGTGTCGGCGTGGGTTTCCACGACTTCATCGGTGATCTCCTTCCCCCGGTAAGCCGGCAGGCAATGCATGGCGAGCGCTCCCGGAGCGGCATGTTTGAGCAGCTCCGCGTTGATCTGGTAGCCGACAAGCTGGGCAAGGCGGTATTCGGCTTCGCGCTCCAACCCCATGCTCACCCAAACATCGGTGTAGAGCACGTCGGCCCCGCTCACGGCTGCCACAACGTCGTCGGTCACGAGAATGTCCCCGCCCGCCCGCGCGATCAGTTCTGGAGAGGGCTGGAACGGCTTGGGCGCGGCGATGCGCAGCTTCACCCCCAGTTTGGAAGCCGCCCAAATCCACGAGCGGGCCACGTTGCACGCGCCGTCGCCGATAAACGTGACGGTCTTGCCTTCATAGCTGCCGAGTTTTTCCTGGATGGTGAAAAGGTCGGCCAAAATCTGGCACGGATGCTCCTCGTCGGTGAGCGCGTTAATCGTCGGGATATTGCTGTAGCGCGCGAAATCTTCCACGTCTTTTTGAGCGAATGTCCGGATCACCGCCCCATGCAGCATGCGCCCCATCACCCGCGCGGTGTCTTTGATCGGCTCGCCCCGCCCGAGTTGGATGTCGTTTGCGCTCAGGAAAAGCGCGTCGCCCCCCAATTCCCGGATGCCGACTTCAAAGCTGACCCGCGTGCGCGTGGACGATTTGCTGAAAATCATGCCCCAACACTGGTTGCGCAACGGGTGTTCCGCAGGATGACTGCGCGTCGCTTTGATCGTCTGGGTGAGCGCCAAAATTTCCGCCATGTCGCCCGCCGGGAGCGACTCAAGAGAGAGCAAGTGCTTCATGGTGATGTAAGTTTCAGGATAATGCGGCGCGTAAAATGGCAACAGCCCGGTCGATTTCAATCCGGCTGACATTCAAGGGCGGCAGCCAGCGGACGTTGTGCGTGCCTGCGGGGATGCTCAAGAGCCCGGCCTGATGCAGCCGCTCGATGAGCGCCAGGGCGGGCGCCCGTTTGTCGCCGATGCGTTCGGAGAAATCCGCCACCAGTTCAAACGCAAGCATGAGTCCCACGCCGCGCACTTCTTTGATGAGCGGGGAGCACAGGGCTTCGATGGCGGCTTTCGCATAAGCTCCTATTTCGCGGGCATTGGCAAGGAGCCCCTCTTCTTCGATAATCGAAAGCACTTCGTTGGCGACAGTGCACCCCAGCGGCGTGCCGCCATAGGTGGAGCCGTGGGTGCCGGGCCCGAGCAGGTTGGCAAGGCTCATCTCGCTGCCGTCCTTCATGGAGATCGTCCGGTCGCGCACCCAGAACGCGCCGAGCGGAAAACCGCCCGCGATTCCCTTGGCCCAACTCACGGCGTCAGGGATGATCCCCTCGCCTGCCAACGTTTTCCACGCGCACCAATCACCCGTCCGGCCCAGGCCGCATTGCACTTCGTCAAACATCATGAGCAGCCCGTGGTCGTCGCAAATCTGGCGCACCGCTTTCAAAAACTGCACCGTTGCGGGGCGTACGCCGATCTCCCCCTGGATCGGCTCCATCAAAATGGCGACGGTATCCGGCCCGATGCAGCGGCCCAACTCGGGCGCGTCGTTATACGGCACATGGCGGAAGCCCGCGGCAATCGGCTCAAACCCTTTTTTGACTTTCTCCTGCCCGGTGGCGGCGATGCCGCCGAGCGTCCGACCGTGGAAGGAGCCGTCGAAGGTGAGGATTTCACACCGGTTGGGCGCGTAGTCGAGCCGTTCTCCTGCCGCATGCCGGGGCAGCGGCGAACGGGCTTCGTTGCCGAATTTCCGGGCGAGCTTGTAAAGGCCGTCGTTGGCCTCGGCCCCCGAGTTGGCGAAGAAAACCTTCCCCGCGTGCCCGGTGTAACCGACGAGCCGCTTGGCCAATTCACCCTGGGGTCGCGTGTAATAGAGATTGGAGGTGTGCACCAATTTGCGGGCCTGGCGCGCCATGGCATCGGCCACCCGGGGATGACTGTGCCCCACGGAACAGACCGCGATGCCTGCGCCGAAATCGAGATATTCCCGCCCCGCTTCGTCCCAAACGCGGCACCCTTCGCCCCGCTCCAAAACCAGCGGGAACCGCCCGTAAGTGGGAACGACGTATTGATTAAACAACTCTAGCGTGCTTTCCATACTCTGCTTGAACAAACCGATTTATGCGACGATCTCCGTCCCGATCCCGGTGTGGGTAAACACCTCCAGGAGCAGCGAATGCTGGATGCGCCCATCAATAAAGTGCACTTTTTTGACTCCCTTTTCAATGGCGCTCATGGCAGAGGCGACTTTCGGAATCATCCCCCCGGCCACAATCCCTTCCTCAATCAGTCCCTTCACTTCTTCAATGGAAAGCGTGGAGATGAGCGAATCGTCCTCTTTGGGATTGCGCATGATTCCCGGCACGTCGCTCAAATAAATCATCTTCGCCGCCCCCAATGCCGCCGCGATCGCGCCTGCCGCAGTATCCGCGTTGATGTTAAACAGCTTCCCGCTGGCATCCCGGCCAATGGGCGAAATCACGGGAACCGTTTCCGCTTCCACCGCCTTTTGAATCTGCTCAAGCGCGACACTCACCACTTCGCCGACAAACCGGAGATCGACTTCCTCGCCTTTTTCGTCGCGTTGCGCGGGGAGCTTGGCCGCCTGAAAAACTTCCTTGCCATGAATGCCCACGGCGCGTCCGCCAAATTCGTTGAGGGTTTCGACGATCTTCGGGTTGATCTCCCGGCTCAAAACCTCCTCGACAATCTCGATCGACCGCTCGCACGTCACCCGCAGACCGTTCACGAATTGCGCCTTGATCCCGGCTTCGCGCATCCGCGTGGTGATCGCCTTGCCGCCGCCGTGGATCAACACCGGGTTGATGCCGACCGCTTCCAGGAACACCACATCGCGCAGCAACCGCTCCACCATGTGCTCGTCCTCCATCGCGCTGCCGCCGTATTTAATTACAAAAAGCTGCCCCCGGTATTTCTGCATGAACGGGAGCGCTTCGATCAGCGATTCGGTGCGGGCTAAATGGGAAATGGAAGCCATCTCAAAAAAATTGGAAGGATTGGTGGAAAGAAAAACGGCGATTGGAAAGCCGGGGAGCCGTTTGCGCAACCCTAAAATTACTCGCCCATGTTAAACTCAACGTAGGCGGTCGTCAGGTCAGTGGTAAAAACCGTGTATTCCGCCTTGCCAATATGCAGGTCCACGGTGATGGTAAAACGCTGGTTTGCAACCACTTCCCTGAGTTTTGAAATGGGGGTCGCCGCCGCGGTGCCGTTCTGCACGGCGATAAGGCCGTCGTAATAAATATCCACCGTCTCCTCGCGCACTTTTGCGGTGGAATAGCCGATGGCGTCCATCACGCGCCCCCAGTTGGGATCGCCGCCAAACCAGCAGCACTTGGTGAGCGTGGAGTTGGCGATGGCTTCGGCGGCCTTCCGCGCGTCCTGCCGACTCTTGGCTCCGCGAATCTGCACCGTGACAAATTTACTTACCCCCTCGCCATCCTCGACAATCATCCGCGACAGGGAGCAGCAGACCTTGTTGAGGGCGCTCTGGAAGCGGTCGAACTCCGGCTCACCGTTGCGCAACGGCGCGTTGCCCGCGGCTCCGTTGGCCAGGATGAGCACGGTGTCGTTGGTGCTCATGTCTCCGTCGATGGTGATCCGGTTAAAAGAGCATTCCACCGCGTCGGAAATCGCCTGCTGGAGCAGCTTCTTGCTGATCGCGGCGTCTGTGGTGATGAAGCAAAGCATCGTCGCCATGTTCGGGTCGATCATCCCGGCCCCCTTGGCGATGCCGCCGATGCGGACCGGCTTGCCGTTCAGTTGGATTTCGACCGCGATCTCTTTGGTGTGGGTGTCGCTGGTCATGATCGCCTGCGCCGCCCGCAGGCTGCCGTCGCGGGCAAGCGCTGCCGGGGCTTGGGCGATGGCCCCCTCCATTTTCTCAATGGGCAGTGGCACACCGATGCGCCCCGTGGAGCAGACCAACACCTGGCGTTCCTTGATTCCCAGCGCCTTCGCCATCGCCTTGGTCATCCGCTTGGCGTGATCAATTCCGACCACCCCGGTGCAGGCATTGGCATTGCCGCTGTTGGCCACGATGGCCCGGGTTTCCGTCGCACGGATGTTTGCTTGCGAAACCCGCACCGGCGCGGCCTTGACGGTATTGGTCGTGAACGTCCCCGCCGCCACCGCCGGAACCGTGGAGAAAAGAAACGCCATATCCGGCTTGGATTTATTCGTCGGCTTGATGCCTGCAAAAATGCTGCCTGCGGTGAACGATTGCGGAGCGGTCACGCCGCCGGGGATTTCGATAAAACTGTTCATAAACGAATTTTGCGGAATTGATGAAAATTTAGAGCCCCTCGGTTTCGGGCCAGCCACAGAGGAGGTTGAAGCTCTGCACTGCCTGGCCGGACGCCCCTTTGACGAGGTTGTCCTCGGCGCTCAGGAGCACCACCCGGCCCGTGCGCGCGTCGTGCCGCCAGGCGATGTCGATGAAATTGGTGTGCGCAACGTTCTTGATGTCGGCGCTCCCGGCCACACCCTGCAGCCGCACAAACGGCTCGTCCTTGTAAGCGCCTTCCAGAGCCGCCGTGATCTCCGCCGCGCCCACGCCCGGCGCGAGGTCCGCGTAAATCGTGCTCACGATCCCCCGGTTCACCGGGATGAGGTGCGGGGTGAAACTGATCACAACCGGCGTTCCCGCCGCGAGGGAAAGCTCTTGCTCGATCTCCGAGAGATGCCGGTGTTTGGGCACTCCGTACGCCCGCACGCTCTCGTTGCATTCGCAGAAGAGATACGCGATCTCCGCCTTACGGCCCGCGCCGCTCACGCCGCTCATGCTGGAAACAGCGATGGTGGCCGGATTGATCAGCCGCGTCTTCAAAAGCGGGATCAGCGGCAGCAAAATGCTCGTGGGATAACACCCGGGCGAGGCGATCAAATGCGACGTGCGGATTTGTTCCCGGTAAACCTCCGGCAATCCATAGACGCTCTGCGACAGCAATTCCGGCGCGGGATGGGCCTCCCCGTAAAACTCCTGGAAAACGGCAGGGTCTTTGATCCGGAAATCGGCGCTCAAATCAATGACCCTGAGGCCCCCTTCGAGCAGCGGCTTGGCGTATTCGTGGGCCAACCCGTGGGGCAACGCCAGAAACGCCACCTCCGCGCCGGAAGCCACCACCGCCGCCGCATCCGACGCGCTGAATTTCACTTGAGCAAAGCGGTGATGCTGAAACCGGGGATACACCTCGGCAATGGATTGCCCGGCGAATTGGCGCGAGGTAACGCAGACGAGATCAACGCCCGGATGCCGCATCAAAATGCGGATCAACTCCTGGCCCGAATACCCCGAAGCACCAACGACAGCGACTTTGACAAGATTCATGAGAAAGGGGGGAGAGCATACGCCTCCCGCCCGGTCTTTGAAAACAGGAAAATAAGAGGGCGAAAAATCTGGAACTCAGGAAAATACCAGAAACCCGTATTCCGTTCCTCGTTCCCAAACTCTATTTGATCAGAGTTGGGAAATAAACTCTTCCGCCGAAACTCCCGCTTGCCGCAAGACCCCCGCGAGCGTGCCCGTTTTTATTTCGCGGTGATTGGGAACCACACAACCAGCAGCGCCTCGGCGCATGACAATATGACTTCCTTTTTGCCTCACAACCTCAAATCCCAAACGCTCCAGCGCTTTGACCGCTTCGGCACCGGAAACATGAGGCAGTTTAGGCATGAGCAGCGACCTCAAATGTCGTTACAAGGGGCTGCCCAACGCTTTCAAAGGGAAACTCCTCCAAATAAAGCTCCGTGGCTTCCTGCAAATTGCTGATCGCCTCGGGAATCGTCTCCCCCTGGGTCGTTGTGCCCGTTTCGGGGTTCACAGCCACAAAACCTCCCTCTTCGGCGGGAATCAGCACGGCGGTAAGAAGCATGGAACCAACATAACGGTGGGCGCCACCCCAGTCAATCGCCATCCCGGTATTCCGATTCCCTGAATTTTTCCCCATTCCGTGCTAAACTTCTCCCTCGACGCGCGTCGCGTGCTCCGTAAACTCGCCACTTTTCCATGTTCAGTCAGCTCGCCGATAAACTTCAAGATGTCTTCAAGGACCTGCGCGGCCACGGCTCGATCACCGAGGCCAATGTGGGCGATGCCATGCGCGAAGTCCGCATGGCCCTCTTGGAGGCGGATGTCCATTACCAGGTGGCCAAGGATTTCATTGCCAGGGTCAAAGAAAAAGCTCTCGGCGAGGACGTGCTGCGCAGCATCACGCCCGGCCAGCAGATCGTTAAAATTTTTCATGATGAACTGACCGCTCTCTTGGGTGGCGACGCCGCTCCGCTCAATCTCGACGCCCCGGCGCGCATCCTCATCGTCGGCCTCAACGGCGCGGGCAAGACCACCTCCAGCGCCAAGCTCGCCCGCTTGCTCAAAAGCCAAGGCCGCACTCCCCTGCTTTACGCGCTCGATTTGCACCGGCCTGCCGCCATCGAGCAGTTGGCCGTGCTTGGACAGCAGATCGGCGTCCCGGTTTATCGTCCGCAACCGGGCGAAACCGACGTTCTGAAGGCAGCCAAAGCCGCCCTCGAATGGGGCAAGTTGCCCGAGAATCAGAACGGCAATGTCCATATTTTCGACACCGCCGGGCGGCAGGAGATCGACGAGCCGCTCGTGCAGGAACTCCAGCGCGTGCGCGATTTCCTCGCCCCGCAGGAAATCCTCCTCGTTGCGGATGCCGCCACCGGCCAGCAGGCGGTGAGCGTCGCCACGCATTTCCACGAAGCGCTCGGCGTCACCGGGTTGGTCCTCACCAAACTGGACGGCGATGCGCGCGGCGGCGCGGCGCTTTCCATGCGGCAGGTCACGCAGCGACCGATTAAATTTGCGGGGGTCGGCGAGAAAATCGACCAATTTGAGCCGTTCGTGCCCGACCGGCTTGCGGGGCGCATCCTCGGGATGGGCGACATCGTCGGGCTGGTGGAAAAAGCCGCCCAGGCCATCGACGAGGACGAAGCGCGCCGGATGGAAGAGAAGCTGCGGACGGGCGGCTTTGACCTGACGGATTTTCTTGCGCAGTTCAAAATGATCCGGAAACTGGGCCCCCTTGAGAATATCCTTGGCATGTTGCCCGGAATGGGTAACATGAAAGGCTTTTCCGTAGATGAGAAGCAAATGCGACGGGTCGAAGCCATTGTCCTTTCGATGACAATGGAGGAGCGCCACAAGCCGGACATCCTCAATGCCCGGCGGAGGCAGCGAATCGCCCGTGGCAGTGGCACCTCGGTTACGGAAGTAAACGACCTGATCCAGCGTTTTAATCAGATGCGAAAGATGATGAAAAACATGGGACAGTTCAAAAAAATGATGGCTCGCTCCGGCGGGCCGCGCATCCCAGGGATGCGTTAGCCCGAACAAACAACCGAAACAGCGACCAACCCAACACATTTATGGCAGTATCCATCCGACTCCGGCGCGAAGGCGCACTCAACAGCCCGTATTACCGCATCGTAGTGGCCGATTCCCGCGGCCCCCGCGACGGCAAATTCATCGAGCATATCGGCAACTACGACCCCAAGAAGGCGTCCAATAACGTCAACATCGACCTTTCCCGCGTGGATTACTGGGTCAGCGTCGGCGCCCAGCCCACGGACACCGTCCGCTCGATCATCAAGAACGCCCGCAAGGCCGTTCCCGTCGCCTAATCCGGGCGCGCATCGGTTGAACTCTTTGCCTCGTTCCCAAGTGCAGCTTGGGAGCGAGGCTTCTTTCATGTACAAGGTGGCCAATGAAACGAAGGACGGCATCGAAGTGCTTGTCATTCCGAGCCCGAGCGAGGAACCCCGCAAGCCACTCCACGCGTTTCTTGCATGGCAACCTGCGAATGGGTTGCGAGTTCCCTCGTTCCCAAGCTCCAGCTTGGGAATGCCAATGTCTGCGAGGCTCCAGCCTCGAAACCGTGGCCAGCACGCCGAGCCATGAATTTCCACTGGCAAACACAATTCCATGGGGAGCCGTCACCGCGAAGCTGGAGCTTCGGGGACAGGTGCGTTCCCAAGCTGGAGCTTGGGAACGAGGACAAAACGAGGACTTCCTCCTCTTATCTCTCAACTCTCAACATCTTCCTCTCTCAACTTTCCCCTACGGCTCCACATTCTCCACAAACTTAAACTTCCCCTCGCCCACGGTCTGCACCACCGCCGGTTTGCTGGCGTTGCGCCCGGCGTCGATGGTGATCTTGCCGGTCACACCCGCGAAATCTTTCGTTGAGGCGACTGCCGCGCGGATGGCCTTGGAATCGGTCGAGCCCGCCCGCTGGACCGCTTGCGCCACGATCCGCACGGTATCGTAACCCAGTGCCGCCTGGCAGTCGGGCACCAAACCAAACCTGGCCTTGTATTTCTGGATGAATCCCTGGATGGCGGGGTCTTGATTATCCGCCGAGAAATGGCTGGAAAAATAGCAGCCGTCGAGCGCGTTCCCGGCCACTTTCAAGAGCGAGTCCCCTTCCCAGCCGTCGCCTCCCAAAAACGGCATCTTCAGGCCGAACTGGCGCGCTTGTTTGGCGATCAGCGCCACCTCGTTATAATAACCGGGGAGAAAAATCACATCCGGCTTGGCGGACTTGATCGAGGTCAACTGCGCCCGGAAATCCTTGTCTCCGCTGCTGTAGCTTTGTTCTTTGACTATCTGCCCGCCGTTCTTGGTGAACACTTCCGTGAAATATTGCGCCAACCCTTTGCTGTAGGCCTGCTTTTCGTCCGTCAACACCGCCGCCCGCTTATAGCCTTTTGCCAGCGCAAACTTCGCCATCACGGTCCCCTGGAACGAATCCATAAAGCAGGTGCGGAAGATGTAGTCGCCGATCTCCGTCACTTTCGGGTTGGTGGACCCGGGCGAGATCATCGGGATCTTGCTTTCCTGGCAGATCGGCCCGCCTTCCAGCGAACGCGACGAGGCGAACTCGCCCAAAATCGCCACCACTTTGTCGTTGGCGATCTGCTTGCGCACAATCGTCGCCGACTCGCCCGGCGTCGAGCGGTCATCGTCCACGATCAACTTGAGCTTCTTGCCGAGGACGCCGCCCGCGGCGTTGATCTCCTCCGCGCCCATTTGGATGGCGTTGGTCTGGGAGATGCCGTAGCTGGCCTGCCCGCCCGTAAGCGAGGCATACACCCCGATCTTGATTTCATCCTGGGCGGTCGCGGAGATGCCCAGCGCGAGCAGGGCCGTCATGACAAAGAGGGAAATGAGCTTCATAAGATGGTAGGAATCTAGAGCAGGATGCTAAGAGGGAAAGGGCGAATTGCCAATTGCGAAAACATGCCCACGGCAATTTGTGAATTTTTTCACAAGCCCTAAGAAAAGGCTTGGTTCACCCCCGGGTTTTCCTGTATTTGCATCTCCGCCACATCGAAAATCGGTGACAGTCCCGCCTTCCACAATTGGGGGGCAGGATTCCGCAAAAAACGGAGTGCCCCCACAGGGTGCGTCACTTATTTAAGATGTGCTACTCCGTCCGGCCATATGGTCGGCCTGATGTCACAACAGTGAAAGCCATTATCTCCTTCTACCAATCGTCAATCGGAAAGAAATGGATCGTTGCCCTGACCGGCCTGGTGCTGGTCGGCTTCGTAACCGGTCACATGATCGGCAATCTCCAGATCTTTCTCGGTCAGGAACCGCTCAATAAATACGCCGCCTTCCTCCAAGGCCTCGGAGAACTTCTCTGGGTCATCCGGGGGGTGCTCTTTGCCTGTATCGGCGTGCATATCGTCACCACGGTGTTGCTGACGATCCAGAACGCCGGAGCCACGCCGCAGAAATACGCGGTGACCCAATCGCAAGCGGCGACGATTGCCGCGAAGACGATGGCCATCAGCGGAACGATCATCCTGGCGTTCCTTATTTTCCACCTGCTCCATTTCACCGCCCAAACCATTCATCCGGAATGGCAGGGCTGGCATGACGCCGAAGGTCGTCACGATGTCTATTCCCTCGTAATCGTCGGGTTCCAGAACCCGCTCGCCACCGGCTTTTACCTGCTGGGCGTGTTCCTCCTGTGCATGCACTTGAGCCACGGCATCCAGAGCTTCATCCAAACCCTCGGCGTGCGTTCCCGCAAAATCGCCGAACCGCTCACCGCCGCCAGCCCTTACCTGGCCGGCCTCATCTTCCTCGGATACGCCTCCATCCCGGTGGCGTCCATTCTCGGCATCCTCAAACCCCTTCACTAAACATGGCCACGCTCGATTCCAAAATTCCATCCGGCCCGCTTGAGAAGAAGTGGGAAAAACACAAGTTTGAAAGCAAGCTCGTCAACCCGGCCAACCGCCGGAAGTACACCATCATCGTGGTCGGCAGCGGCCTCGCAGGCGCTTCCGCCGCCTCCAGCCTTGGCGAGATGGGCTACAACGTAAAATGCTTCTGCTATCAAGACAGCCCCCGCCGGGCGCACTCGATCGCAGCCCAGGGCGGCATCAACGCCGCGAAAAATTACCAAAACGATGGCGACTCCGTTCAACGCCTGTTCTACGATACCATCAAGGGCGGCGACTTCCGCGCCCGCGAAGCCAACGTGTATCGCCTGGCTGAAGTCAGCAACTCCATCATCGACCAGTGCACCGCGCTCGGCGTTCCCTTTGCCCGGGAATACGGCGGCCTCCTTGCCAACCGCTCCTTCGGCGGCGCGCAAGTTTCCCGCACCTTCTACGCACGCGGCCAGACCGGCCAGCAGCTCCTCATCGGCGCTTACTCCGGCCTCTGCAACCAGATCGCGCAGGGCACCGTCACGATGTTTCCGCGCACCGAAATGCTCGACCTCGTGGTGGTGGACGGCCATGCCAAAGGCATCGTCGTGCGCGACATGGTCACCGGCAAAATCGAAGCCCACGCGGGCGACACCGTGATCCTCGCCACCGGCGGCTACGGCAACGTCTTCTATCTCTCCACCAACGCCAAAGGCTGCAACGTCACGGCGACCTGGCGCGCCCACAAGAAGGGCGCTTTCTTCGCCAACCCGTGCTACACGCAGATTCACCCGACCTGCATCCCGGTGCATGGCGACTTCCAGAGCAAGCTGACCCTCATGAGCGAGTCGCTCCGCAACGACGGCCGCGTCTGGGTTCCCAAGCGCAAGGAAGATTGCGGCAAGCCTCCGGGCGAAATCGCCGAGGAGGACCGCGACTATTATCTCGAGCGCAAATACCCGAGCTTCGGCAACCTCGCCCCGCGTGATATTTCCTCGCGCGCCGCGAAACAGGTGTGCGACGAAGGCCGCGGCATCGGCTCGACCAAGCTGGGCGTTTATCTCGACTTCAGCGCCGCGATCAAGCGCCTGGGCGAGAACGTGATCCGCGAACGTTACGGCAACCTCTTCGACATGTATCACAAGATCACCGGCGAAGACGCTTACAAGGTGCCGATGCGCATCTTCCCCGCCGTGCATTACACGATGGGCGGCCTCTGGGTGGACTACAATTTGATGTCCAACCTGCCCGGTCTCCATGTCCTGGGCGAAGCGAACTTCTCCGATCACGGTGCAAACCGCCTCGGCGCCAGTGCGCTCATGCAGGGCCTGGCCGACGGCTATTTCGTGTTGCCTTACACCATCGGCAACTATCTCGTGACGCAAGCCGGGAAGAAAATCGGCACCGATCACCCGGAATTCGTCAAAGCCGTGGATGAAGTCAAAGCCCGCACGGAGAAACTGCTCTCCATCAAAGGCAAACGTTCCGTCGATTCCTTCCACCGCGAACTCGGTCTGCTGCTCTGGGACAAATGCGGCATGGGCCGCACCGAGGCAAGCCTCAAGGAAGCGCTGGCAAAGATCCCGCAAATCCGCGAGGAATTCTGGAAGAACGTCAATGTGCTCGGCGAGGGCAACGACCTCAACCAATCCCTCGAGATGGCTGGCCGCGTCGCGGACTTCCTCGAATTCGGCGAACTGATGTGCCTCGATGCTCTGGAGCGTCGCGAATCGTGCGGCGGCCACTTCCGCGAGGAATACCAATTTGAAGACGGCGAAGCCAAACGCGACGACGAGCATTTTGCCCACGTTGCCGCTTGGGAAAACGTTGGCGAGGTCGCCAAGTCCGTCCGCCACATCGAACCGCTCAACTACGAGAACGTCCACCTGGCTGTCCGCAGCTACAAATAATCATGTCTGACTTACTGAATCTGACCCTGAAAGTCTGGCGTCAAAAGAACGCCAGCACGCCCGGCAAGTTCGTCGAATATCCCGCGAAGAACATCCCTACGGATTGCTCCTTCCTGGAAATGCTCGACATCGTGAACGAGACTCTCGTTCAGCAGAATATCGAGCCGATCGCCTTCGACCACGATTGCCGCGAAGGCATCTGCGGCATGTGCTCGCTGGTGATCAACGGCGTCGCCCACGGACCCGAACGGGCCACCACCACCTGCCAGTTGCACATGCGCCACTTCAAGGACGGCGACACCATTTACGTCGAGCCATGGCGCGTGGGAGCCTTCCCGCTCATCAAGGACCTGATCGTGGATCGCTCTTCCTACGAGCGCATCCAGCAAGCAGGCGGCTTCATCACCGCCCGGGCCGGTTCCGCGCCCGACGCGAACTCCGTGCAGATCCCCAAACAGAACGCCGACTCCGCCATGGACGCCGCCGCCTGCATCGGTTGTGGAGCCTGCGCCGCCGCCTGCCCCAACTCCTCCGCGATGCTCTTCGTGGCCGCCAAGGTTTCCCATCTCGCGCTGCTGCCGCAAGGCCAGCCCGAACGGACCCGCCGCGCGCTCAAGATGGTCACCACCATGGACAAGGAAGGGTTTGGCAACTGCACCAACTATTACGAGTGCGAAGCGGTTTGCCCTGCGGAAATTAAATCGTCGTTCATCTCCATGCTCAACCGGGAGTACGTCTTCGCGGCCGCCCGCGATGCCGTCTCGGTGATCTAGACCAGTTTCGGTTTAATTTGTCGCATTCCTCTCGCCCCGAAGGGGCTGAGTAAACCAGCCCAGGGCAGCGCCCTGGGTATGCGTGTGAGAGAGCCGTGCCCTGCAAGGGCACTGGGAAACGCTCGTGCTCAATCCG
>CAIYQA010000452.1 GCA_903928175.1 uncultured Spartobacteria bacterium
CCGTTGTTTCACCGGGGTCATTGGCCAGGTGGTATAACTCATAGCGGTCTTTTTGGTCCGGCCCGTCGAAATAAAAGCGGATGAGTTTCCAGCCCTCCAACATTACTGCTGTGCAAGGCGCATTCCCCTTGTCCCAACCGCCGCCATAGTGCGGATAATACGTGAAGATCGGCTGTTCCTGCATCACCCGGCCAGCCAGCGCCGGAGCGACGCTGCGGCCATCGAGCTTCGGTAGGCCTTTCAAGCCACAGATTTCCGCCAGCGTGGGAAACAGATCGCGGGTATTGACCGGCAGGTCGCACTTGGCACCGGGCTTGGTAACGCCCGGCCAGATCACAAATCCCGGCACGCGCACCCCGCCTTCATAAACATCGCCCTTGCCGCCGCGCAACGGGGAGTTGTCCGACACCGGCGTGCCTTCCGGGATGCCATTTTGCTTGCAAAAACCATACATCCCCCAGTTTACGGCTCCATTGTCGGAATAGAACACCACCACCGTCTTCTCGGCCAGCCCCGCCTCCTCCACGGCCTGCCAGACCTGGCCGATGGCGTCGTCGGTGTGCTTGATCATCGCGGCATAAAGCGGGTTGCGCTGCCCGCACTTGGGGTCCGCCTTGGTCTTGAAATAGTCGATGAGCTCCTTTTTGGCCTGGAACGGGATGTGCACCCCGAAGGTCCAGAAGTTCATGTAGAAAGGACGGTCCTTGTTCTCCTGAATAAACTTGATGGCATGCTGGGCAAGTACGTTGTCGATCTGCTTGCCTGCGGCTTGGGAGCCGTCTTCGCTCTCCCAGTCCGGCCAGGGGCCGAAATGTCCCGGGCGCGGCGGGCCGGGGGTGTTAAGGTGCGGCGCATGCACGTCAAACCCGTGTTCCAGCGGGGAGTAAGGCGACGGCCCGACATGCCACTTGCCGAAGTGGCCGGTGCGGTACCCGTTGGCTTTGAAAATTTTGGCAATGGAGGGATACTCTGTCGAAAGCCGGGAGACACTGACGGCCTGCAGAGCCCGCTGATTCGGCGGGGCGTGCATGCCGCCGGGAATATTCTGCCAGTGGGTCCGCCGCTCCTCCTCCGTGTAGATCCGGGGTTGCACGCAGGCTTTGAGCACCTCCAGCTTATCCCCGCCATTGGGTTGCGTGAACCCGGTGCGGGCCGGGTCCAGCCCGGTCAGAATGCTCGCGCGGGACGGAGAGCAGATGGGCGCTGCATACGCCCGGGTGAAGATCACTCCTCGCCGGGAGAGCCGGTCAATGTTCGGCGATTCGTAAAACTTGCTGCCCGTGAACCCCAAGTCGTTCCACCCGAGGTCATCCATCAGGAAAAAAATCACGTTCGGCTTTTCCACAGGCGCCGCTTGTGCAGCCTGCGCGCCCCAAGGCAGCATCGAAGCAACCAGTGCGCCAATATAAGGGTGTCGCCGAATGGATTTCATGGTTTCAGGCGTTTTATTCTTGAACTTTCATTGGGGAAGTCGCGCAACAGGCGCTCCTTACCAAAGCATGGTTATTCCTGCCTTGCTGAAGCGAACGAGCCTTCAACTCGCAATTTTAGTGGAGGGGCATTGAGATGGGGGGGAGAACCATGCTGGGATAAACAGTTAAGCCGTTCTACCCTAGAGCGATCTTGCTGTCAAATTTTTTAAAAGCCGTCCCTGATACGTTTTGGGAGCCTCCGGCGCATGGGCATTCCCCTTGCGCCGCCTCCCCTGGCTGGTCGGTCTATTTCGGCCACTGGATGGGCCAAGGCACGCCGCCCGATGGGTCGCCCTTCAGGGGAAGCGCGGGAAGGGGCGGAAGAGCTACGGGCAGTTCATTGGTTTGGGGGGCGCCAGGGGTGCTGCGCCCTTCAGAAACGTATTTTTGCAGCCGCGCATAGAGTTGTTGAACCACTTCTGGATGCACCGCCTGAAGATTCATAGTTTCCCCGGGATCGTCGGCCATGTTGTAAAGCTGGATGGCCGGCAGCCCCAGTTTTTTAGCCTCATCCTCGCCGAGATCGGTAGGGACGCCCTTTTCGTTGCATACGTGACCCCAGACCGCATCTCCGGCACAAAGATCCAGCTTCCACGGCCCATGACGAATGGCCAGGTATTTTGAGGTAATGGGCGCAAGCACCATATCCTCGCGCACCGGGCGGTCTTCGCCGCGGAGTAACGGCAGAATACTCACGCTGTCCTCGGCGGCATTGTCGGGCAGCTGAACTTGCAAGAGCCCGGCGCAGGTGCGCATCAGGTCGCTCAAGCTAACCAACTGGCCGCTGACCCGGCCGGCCGGGGTGACTCCCGGCCAGCGCACCACCAACGGGACGCGCTGTCCGCCATCGGAGATATTGCACTTATAGCCCCGGTAGGGACCGTTGACGCGGTGCCCCGCCTTGTAAAGCGGAGCCAGGCCGGTGTAGCCGGCATGGCCATTGTCGGAAGTGAACACCAGCAGCGTATTTTCGTCCAATCCGCCTTTCTTGAGCGCGGCCATTACCCGGCCCAGCGCCGCATCGGTTTGCATGATAAAGTCGGCGACGGGGCTGATGCCGCTTTTGCCTTTAAACTCCGCCGACGGCGCGACCGGCTCATGCGGCGAGGTCAATGTCATGTACAGAAAGAACGGCTTCCTGTCCCGCGCCCGTTCGTCCAGATACGTTTCGGTCTTCTGGACAATCGTCGGCAAGATGTTTTCGTAATTCCAGCCAGGGGCCATCGGAGCGGGCACCAACTCTCCGGGCTTGCCGGTCCCAATCATGATGCGCCCGGTGGGATTGATAGCCATCCGGTCATTTTCAATGAACGTGTAGGGAGGGAAGTTCGGCACATCGACACCAAAATAATAGGCGAAGCCCCGGGTGGTCGGCCCCTGGCCGATGGGCATTTCGAAAATCGGTTCACCCTCGTCCTCACGCGTAGGGATATACTTGTCCTCGGGAGCGTGGGCAATCGAGCCGTCCTTCCGGCGCAACGGCCAGTCCCAGCCCAAGTGCCACTTGCCAATGCAGGCGGTCAGATACCCTTGTTGCTGGAGCATTTTGGGCAACGTGAGTCGATCCGGGGCTATGACCGGCGTGCCGTAGTGCCCCACTACATGGACCTGCAAACGCGAGCGCCAGCAAAACCGACCCGTAAGCAGCGCGTAGCGCGAAGGGGTGCAGACCGAGGTGCCTGCATGGGCATCGGTGAAGCGCAATCCCTGTTCGGCCAGCCGGTCGATGTTGGGCGTTGGCACCTTGCAATGATCGGGATCAAAGCAATGGACATCCCCATAACCGAGATCATCCGCCAGGACGACAATGATGTTGGGCTTGGCGACTGCGGCGGCGTCTTTGGCGGGCGACGCAGAGGCCGCCCCAGCCAAAACTAGGGCAACCAAGAGCCGGCCGCCCAGCTTCGGTTTCAGTTCACTGAAAAAGGCTTTTGAGGAAATGAAGCTGTCTGTGGCGTTTTTCATTCAGGCGGGATAAAGGAGGGGGAACCATGCTAAAGGCAGACAGCCATTCTCGATAGAACCGATTTTGCTGTCAAATTTTTAAAATGCTTGCGCTGTGCCGGTTTGGATTTCTTTCTGCCCCCCATAATAAAATTGACACCTCCGCGCTAGAACGTGATAGTATCGATCCCCTAACACAACTTTAAGTTGCGGCGCGAAGGCAGCAGCCTATAATGCATTATGATCACCCCCAAACATGCTGAAACGAGACAACTCGCTTACTCTTTGATCGAGTTGCTTGTGGTCATGGGGATCATCGTTCTCTTGTCCTCCCTTCTCATTCCGGCAATCGGGAATTTCAGCACGGGCGGCTTCACCTCCACCGTCTCCTCCCTTTCCGAAACACTGGATCAGGCGAGAGCTTACGCCGTCTCAAAACGCACTTTCGTTTACGTCGGCATCGGTGAATTCAAAGCCTCCGGCCCGACAGATCAAGGCAGCGCGGGCACAGGGCGGGTCGCCCTTTTTGCAGTCGCCTCGCGGGACGGGTCCCGGATTTCCCAAACCAGCGATTTCGCAACAAAAGCCCAGTCGATCAGCCGGCTTGTGTGCTTGCAAAACGTCCATTTAATGAGTGCTGACGAAATAAAAGTCAGCGGCACCAGCGGAGGACTGGAGCGTCCAGTCGATGACAGCGTCAAGCCGTTGGATAGCGCAACCATTGTGGCGATGAATTTTCCCCTCAGCGGCACACCGCGATACATTTGCACCCAATGCATCGAGTTCTCGCCGCAAGGCATGACAAAGCTCTTTCCTTCAACCAATCTGCCCGGGTTTATCGAGATCGGGATCGCGCCTACCAAGGGGGATGCCGTCCCCCCAACCCAAAAAAATGTGGCCGTTGTGCAGTTGAGCGGATTGACCGGCCGATCTATTGTATACCGACCGTAAGCAAGAGCACAGCATGAGCAATCTCCCCCCAACCCAAAACAAGCAAGAAGCGCCCCCCCTCCGGCGAGAGTCCGCGTGGCTCTGCATCGGGAAGGAATTTGACCAAAAGGGCTTCAG
>CAIYQA010000453.1 GCA_903928175.1 uncultured Spartobacteria bacterium
GCGGCGACCTCACGGTGGGCCTGGGTTCCGTGGCGGTGGTGCTGCTCACGGGGGGGCTCGTTTGGCTGTATTTGAGGGACTGTGCGCAGAAAACTTAGAGCGTGCGCCTTTGGTCCGGGGAGCGCACGCGTCCCGGCATTCCTTCGGCGCAGTTTACCGCACAGCCTGATTTTCCTGAAGGCGCTTCTCCAGCGCGGCCTGGGCTTTTTCGATCTCCGCCAAAGCCTCCTGCAAAGCCTCCGGGGTAAAAACATGCAAGATGCGCGCCCCTTTTTCAAACGCCTCATGGTCGGCCGCTTGTTGCCAACGCATTTTGCCCCGCTCGGCACGCACCTCGGCCAGGCGCCCTTCGATCCGCACCAATACATCGGCGGCAACCCGCGCCTCCCGCGTGGCGGTATCGCTGGCAGTTTTCGCCAGATTTAAATTGCGGCGCGCCTCTTCGAGAGATGCAGCGGGAGAACCTTGCAGGCTTTCCCAATGGGCCTGCGCTGATTCCATTACGGCCCATTGGGCTTGAGCCTCCGCCAGAGTCGCCGCTTTTTCCTGGGTCGCCACTTGAATCTCCTCCTCCAGATGCGCTTCCTCGTCGGCCAACCGGGCCGCCTCGGCGGCGGTCCTATCCCGCTTTTCCATCGCGATGCGCAATTCCACAAGCGCGGTTTGCTTTTGGAGCAGTTTCGCGGATTCAGCCGCGAGAGCGCTCCCGCCGGAAGGCAGCGGGTTCACGTTTTCAGATGGAGGCCGCAGAATGGGCATGGGGGCAAAAGGATTAGGAAACCAGAAACCCCGAAAAAGCAACCTGGAAGTGGAGGCAATGCGCCCATCGGGCCTCTCGCCCCCCCCGGGAAATGGAGAAAAAACCGAGGGCTAGACCCTCTTGGTTCCATCCGAGTCCGGCAAAGAGAACTCTTTGCGTTCGCTGGTAAAAAGATCCCGGGACGACTTCTCTGCGTCTGCCGCGATCAAATCGGCCACGTAATTGGAAAAATTACGCCTCCGTCGTTTCGCGAGCCGCTGCCCCGCTTTTAATAAATCCTCCGGCAATGAGATCGAAGTCCGTCGTGTTGAACCGCCCATAGAAATGGTATTTGGTAATACACACTTCAGGAATACTGGGCAAGCATTTCTGTAAATTTTTGCGTAGGATATGTGATTTTCTTACTGGACTATTGTCTCACTTCGTAATATTTTGTTCCCAGACAGTATGAATTCCCGGAATAAGTACTGTTTTTTGGACCCGAAAAAGACCTCTTTGAGATTTTTCTTACATCCAGAATAGAATTTCCGGCGTTTTTATCAATGAACCACTAAGGAGGAACGTCCTATCAAACGTACAAGCATTACATTAGAAGATCCGGTTTACGAAGCGGGTCAGCAAATCGCGGCCAAACGCGGCTTTGGGCAATCTTTTTCCGCCTATATCGCGTGGTTGATCAAGCGGGACGCCGAAGGGGGCGTAACCCGTGAAGACGCAACCTTTCGCGCTCCGGCCAAACCGACGGCCAAAGCCGTGAAGAACGGCAAGAAAAAGAAGAAGTAATCACCCGGTGCTACGGCAGCACCCCTTGGATCAGGAAGACTGCGCCCAGCATCCCGAAGGCGAGTCCAATGTACCAGAAGGGCCGTTTCCTGGTGAGCACCGAGATTGCGGCGACCGCAATGGAAATTTGGAACATCGTCACGCCACGTGCGAGAATCACGTGTTGATGAAGGTGCCCTTCGGCTTTTGTTTGGCGATTTTCTGCCTCGGCCCGAATTTCCCTTTGCTCTCTGGCGTACGCGGCAAGCTTCGCCTCGTCCGCCGGGATAATCGGTTTTTCCAGGGCTTTTAACACCTCCGTGCGCGTTTGCACCACCGCCGCTTTGATCCCCTTGGCTTGGTAAAAAGCCCATTGGTTGGCCGACTGGATCTCATCGATCATCGCCTCGTTGGCGTGGTAGCCGGCCAGAAGACTGCATACTGCCGCGAATGCCGCCAGAATAGCCGTGCTTAAAACCACCCAGGAGATCCATCGCTCGCCGGAAGCATGGGCATCCTTTTCAAGGTGCTCATGGAGGTGTTCGAGTGGGACTTCGGGCTGTTCCATATTTGCAGAGTAAAAATCGGGCTCAGTGTGCGCAAGCCAGTTCTTCCAGAAGCACCTGGTTGAGCCGGATGCCCATTTCGAGGTTTTCCAGCGGAAAATTCTCGTTGGGTGCGTGGCAGGCAGAGTCGGGCAAGGCCAACCCGAGCAGAAGAATTTCCGCTCCCAGCGTCCCCCGGAGCGTATGCAAGATCGGGATCGACCCCCCTTCGCGGATCAACGCCGGTTCCACCCCCCACGTCCGCAAAAGCGCCCGGCGGGCGGCAAGGGCGTCTTTGCTGTGAGGATCGCACAAAAACGGCTCCCCACCATGACCCGGCAGGATCTCCATCCGCACCTGGGGCGGGCAGATCCGCTTCAAATGATCGCAAACAGCAGCTTGAATCGCCGCGGGAGCCTGATTCGGCACCAGCCGGAAAGTCAATTTGGCAAACGCTTCATGCGGGATAACGGTTTTGCCGCCAGCCCCTTGGTAGCCGCCGCCGATGCCGTTCACCTCGGCGGTAGGCCGTCCCCACGCCCGTTCCACCGGGGTATATCCCTTCTCCCCCAGCAATGCCCGGGAGCGAATCGTTCGTTGGAAAAAAGCATCGTCCAATCCCAACCGCGCCCACTCCGCCCGCTCCCAGTCCTGGATTTCAACCACGGCATCGTAGAAACCGGGAACCGCCACGCGAAAGCAATCATCATGCAGGCAGGCGAGAAGCCGGGCCAGCAGTGTGGCGGGATTGGGTGCCACTCCGCCGTAAATACCCGAATGCAAATCGCCCTCCGCGCCGCTGAGTTTCACCTCCATGGCCAGAATGCCGCGCAACCCGTACGTGAGCGCCGGAACGCCGCGCGCCACCATCCCGGTATCCGAGATCGCAATCAAATCACACGCGAGTTCCTCCCGGTGCCCATCCAAAAATCGGCCCAAGCTTTCGCTGCCGCTCTCCTCCTCGCCTTCCACCAGAAAGATGACGTTGACCGGAAGATCGCCGGTCTCTTTTAACGTCTTTTCCACGCCTAAAATGTGAGCCAGAATCTGCCCTTTGTTATCCGTCGCGCCCCGGGCAAACACCAGGCCATCCTTCAGCGTCGGCTCGAAGGGGGGCGTCGCCCATTGGTCCAGCGGATCCACCGGTTGCACATCGTAATGCCCATAAATGAGCAACGTGCGGCGATTCGGTTTGCGTTCGCTGCGAGCCACCACAATGGGATGTCCCTCGGTGGGATGCACCCGCGCCTCCAGACCGATGCGCTGGAACTTTTCTTCCAGCCACCCGGCGCAGGCCGCGACCTGCGGCGCATATTCCGGGTCCGTCGAAATACTTGGGAACCGGAGAAATTCAAAGAAATCGGAAAGATAGGGCGTGGCGCTCATAATGGCAGTCAATAGATTGAAGCTGTTCCAGAAGAATCGCAATCCAAGGAAACTGAGCGGGCTAAAATATTTCATGCAAGAGGGCATGGGCGCAGTGAAAGATGGTGTGAAATATCCAGTAGCTCTCGCATTGAGCGCCAAAGGCGCGGTGGCATACCAGCACCCGAGACGGCGGGATCTCTCGCATTGAGCGCCAAAGGCGCGGTGGCATACCAGCCTAGGGCGAAGCCCTAGGTTCTCCGGTCAACAAGCGGTTAGGGCTGAAAGCCCGCACCATTCCCGGGCTGCGGGCGTTCAGCGTTGCTCGACATTGGGGGCTTCACCCAAGCTGCCTTATTCACGAGCCTTTGGCCCTCCAAACACAACGAACTCTCACCCCCTTACCTTGCACCCGAATAAAACCCCTTGCGCCCGAGGCCGTTCCGCGCTAATGGTTCCCTGTTGTCGGGCCAGCCTGCTTGAGCCTTGCAGCTCGTGGTTTCACGGTTTTTTTCCGGGTATTCCAGCAAGGGACTCCTCAATAAAACCGGGTTTCCCGTCTCCTGTGGCCAGTTCGCTCGCCGCAAGACCGGAACGTGATGCACGGTGCTGCTGCCTAAGCTGCCACGCCCCACCACGACCTGGCGAAGTCATATTCAGCCGACGGTCGTCGTCCGGAATGAACACGCGGGCGCCCGTTTTGCTGAACCGTGCATCTCGAATGCGCTTCGCCGCCAAAGCAACACACCCGCACGACTTAAGTGCGCATTGAAAGTAAGTCCACATGAGATCAGATAGTCAGCAGACAGGCCGCCGCCGTCGCGGAGGCCGTCGCCACACAGGGGGTCGTCGCGACTCCACCACCACCACCACATCCAGAGCGCCCGCCAAGAAGCCGGGGTTCTTCCAACGCCTCCTTGCCTTCTTCACCGGCAAACCCGCCGCCAAGAGTTCGGCTCGCGCCGCGGCCCCCGCAACCACCAGCCGCAACCGCAACGGGGTCGATTCCCAAGCGCGGCCTCAATCCGAACCCAGAACCGCCCGCAAACCGGAACTCGTCGAAGTCACTTCGCCGAAAGTCTATGTCGGCAACCTCTCCTTCGACGCCGTGGAGAGCGACCTCGTCGATTTGTTCGCCGGAGTCGGTTCCGTGCAGAATGCCGAGATCGTCAGCCACCGTGAAACACAGAAATCCAAGGGGTTCGCATTTGTGACCCTGGCGAGCGTCGATGAAGCCAAGCGCGCCGTTGTGGAACTCCACGACAAAGAATTCATGGGCCGCCGCCTCGTGATCAGCGGAGCTAAGACCAGCGACGTCCGCGACAGCCGCTAATCCGGCCTGTTTAACAATCGAAAGAGGCCCACCGGCAACGGTGGGCCTTTTTTTAATCTCGTTCATCTCGTTTTAATCTCGGTCATCTCGTTCCCAAGTTGAACTTGGTAACGCAATTTCCCGCGAAGTTGCACTTCGCAAACTTGCCATGCTCTTTGCGCTCAGATAGAGGCTCGCTTCGCTCGCAGGTGGCGTCAGTACAACTGCCGGGATTAGGGCGTTCCCACGTGTAACTTGGGAACGAGCTCGTCCCCTACCCCTCGCTTCGCACGACCCGCAATGTCGGGTCCAGTTGCTCGTTCAGCGTTGCGGCAAGAGCGGCGGGATCTTCAAGCGCGGCAAATGCCCCCACGCGCGGGATCACCACGAGGTTGCCATGTAGGACTGCCCGCTGCAGAGATTCGCCGAATTCCAGCGACGGCTGGCCGGGTTCGCTTCCCCAAACCAACGTCACTGGCGACTTGAGCGAACTCATCCGCGCTTCCAGATCGAACTCCAGGCGACCGGCGTGCAGGTTGCGAATGGCATACTCCGCGCCGCTTTGCTGGGCGCATGTCGTGAACACCTCCACCACCTCATCCGTCAACCGCGCCGCATCCACAAACCCGGCGGCAAGCCAGTTGCGCACAGCTTCGCGCGTGGACTGGTAATTGCGATACAAAAACCGCTGGAGCGACTCCAAGTGAGCCGCCATGCGCGTGCTCCGGCGCAGCCGCCCAAATCCGAATTCGCGCGAGCCCGTGGGCATGTACAGGATGAGCCGGGAAACCAGGTCGGGATGCTGGCTGGCCAGATAGACGCAGAAACCAGCACCCAAGCCGCTCCCCACCAGAATCGGCGCCTGGTCCCCTGCGCACGTCGCGCGGATGAATTCGGCCAGCATCCGGGCGTAATCCGCCGCGGCAAAGCGCGCAGCCGGGCGTTGCGACTCTCCAAACCCGATCAAATCCGGAGCCAAAACGCGAAAGCGCCCGGCGAATTCCGGATAGACCTTGGACCATTCGAAGGAAGAGCCACCCAGGCAAATGCTGTGGATAAACAGCAACGGCTGACCGCTCCCGGCCTCATGATAAATCACATGCCCCAGCGTGGTGTGCAGAACTTTGGTGGCAAAAACGGCGGGCGAAATCGTCTCCGGCAAGGGCGATTTCCGCAAGGGGCGCAGGGCGTATTTCAGCGCGACAACAAGCGCCCCGGCCAGCCCGGCACCGAGCCCGACGCCCACGAGTTTTTTGTTTTCCCTACGGAACATTTTCATTGCTGCAAAAATGAGGAGAACGCGCTTAGCCCGGAGCGAGATCAGGAATTCCCCGCGCAAGCACTGCCGCAAAATCAGCCAATTGCACCGGCTTGCTGATGTAATCGTTCATCCCGCATTCCCGACAACGTTCCTCCGCATCCTGCGTCGCATGGGCAGTCAAGGCGATGATATAAGGCTGCGCGAACACTTCCGGTCTGGAACGAATCCGCCGTGTGGTTTCGTAGCCGTCCAACTCCGGCATTTGGCAGTCCATTAAAATAATGTCATACGGCATCTTCGCCAAAGCCGCCAGCACATCGTGGCCGCTCCGGGCGATATCCGCCGTGAAGCCCAGCTTTTTCAACTGCCCAAGGGCGACCATCTGGTTCACCTTATTGTCTTCCGCCAGGAGAATCCGCGCCCGTGTCTGGGCGACCGACGGCGAGGAAACAGGGGGGGCGGCGATTTCGGTTTCCTCCGGCTCCGTAGCCATGATGCTGGCAATGCAATCGAAAAGCCGCGATTGCTTCACCGGCTTGACCAAAGAGGCCTGAACTCCCGCCTTCACCAAATCCTCGCCCGAGGACAAGCCCATTGAGGTGAGGATGATCACGGGAATCGCGGCGATCATCGGGTCGGCCTTGATCGCGCGGGCCAGCATCAGCCCGTCCATGCCGGGCATTTGCATATCCACGATTGCCAAATCATATGTGCCGCCCGTTGTGGCGCATTGCAGCAACGCGAGCGCCTCCCGTGCGTTGGAAACGCAGGTCGGGATCATGCGCCAGGAGGCAAGGTGGTGGTCGAGGATGTGCAGGTTGGTTGCGTTGTCGTCCACAACCAGCACGCGCAGACCCGTCAGATCGGCACGCTTTAGCGTGGCCGTTTTCATAGCGTGCTCCGTCTGTTTTCCGAGCCGGACGGTGAACCAGAAGGTCGAGCCTTTGCCGGGCGCGCTCATCACCCCGATGTTCCCTTCCATCAACAGCGTCAACTGCTTGGAAATGGCCAGGCCCAGCCCGGTCCCGCCGTATTTGCGGGTCGTGGAACCGTCGGCCTGGCTGAACGCCTTGAACAGTCGCGCCTGCTCCTCCTCCGAAATGCCAATACCCGTGTCTTTAACTTCAAACCGCAGGGTGACATGCGAGGCGTCTTCGTGTTCTTTGGAAACCAAAACAAACACCTCGCCCCGCTCGGTAAACTTGATCGCGTTGCTGACCAGGTTGAAAAGAATTTGGCGCAGCCGCCCCGAATCCCCGTGCAAATGGAGCGGCACATTGGGCTTTACGAAATTGGCCAGCTCGACTCCCTTGGAATGCGCGTCCTTCGCTCCCAACTCGATGGTGTCCTCGACCATTTTGGAAAGCTCGAAATCCGTCGGGTCGAGCGTGAATTTCTGGGCCTCGATCTTGGAAAAATCCAGAATGTCGTTGATGATCCGCAGCAACGCTTCCGCGCTGTCGGAAATGGTGGAGGCGTATTCGCGCTGACCCTTGGTGAGCGGGGTTTCCAGCAGCAGCCCCGTCAAGCCGATCACGCCGTTCATCGGGGTGCGGATTTCATGGCTCACGTTGGCCAGAAATTCGCTTTTGGCCCGATTGGCTTCCTCTGCCACAGCCTTGGCGGAATACAGTTCGTTTTCAGTGCGTTTGCGCTCCGTAATATCCTGCATCGAGCCCGCCATGCGCACCGTCTCCCCCTGGGCATCCATCAGCGGTTCGCCCTGCATGAAAATCACCCGCTCCCGGTTATCGGGCAGCAGCAGTCGCACCTCAATGCGGCACGGTTTCTTCTGTTCCAGCGAAAGCTTTAATACTTCGGCAACCGCCTCCCGGTCTCCGGGATGCACCCGATCAATCAAATGTTCATACGAGGGCGAAACCGATCCCCGCGAGAGCCCCAGGATGCGGTACACTTCATCGGACCAGACAAACCGGTTCGACACGATATCCCAGTCCCAACTTCCCAGGTGCGCGATGCGCTGCGCCTCGGCCATGCGCCGCTCGCTGACGGCAATGACGATCGAGGATTCCCACATGCGGTGGCGTACCACCAGGAAGCCGATGACGAGGATGGTCAATAAGAGCGTGATCAGAATGGCCGCGCTCCGGTAGCGGCCCACGGTCAGCTCGAGCGCAATCGCATCCATGTCCAGCCCCAGCACAGCGATGGTCTTGTTGGTCAGCGGGTCGTAGATGGGGGAGAATGCGGAAATAAACCGCCCCCATTCATCCGTGTAAGGGCCCACCGCTGCGGGCTCCCGGGTGTGGAAAAGCCGGGTCAGTTCCTCGGGCGGCAGTCGGTATCCCGCTCCGGCGACCGTATGGTTCGGGTCGTCCTTGGGAATGGAATCCACCGCAAAGAACATATGGCCATTCTTCTGAACCACAATGCGCAGCCAGCGATAGGTCGAGCCGGGCGCTTTCATTGTGACCAACCGTTCGCGCAACCACCGGTAATCGGGATGTTCGAGATCGGCCGGCGTGCCCGACAGGTTCCGGAAATGGTCGGGGCCGATCGCAGCGGCGCAGACGTAGGATTGCTGCAAAAGCTCCTGCCGGTACTGGCGGTCCACTTGCTTCCCGGTTTGCTCTGCGCCATACCAGCCCAGAAGCAGGACCGCAAAGAGGATCAACGTCAGGCTTCCTCCGTAATACCGCTTTTCCGGACCGAGAACCATCTCGATCTCACGACGGCTTTTCCGGTAATACCCCCAGATGGCCACGGCAGTGGTCAGGGGCATGAGCGCACGGAAAATCTGAATGGGAATGCCCGTCCAATGCAAAAACGAATTCTGATTGATCCACGATGCGGGAAAGAAAGGCGCAGGCAGGACGATCAAACCTGCGGCAAAGGCGTAAACCGCCATCGCGCTCGCCATGATCGTCAAATAAATCGAGTTCTCCCCCTTGCTCTTGGCGGCGTGATAAAGCGTCCTCGCGGTCCACAAGCTGCCGACGAACCCCAGGGAATAACAGCTTGCCGCATACAACCCCGCAATGCCCAAAAACTTTCCCCCGCAGGCGACAAAAGTCATCATCGGCACGAAAATCCACCGTCCCGGTCCTTTGCCCTTGAGCTTGCACCAGCCGTCCCGCGCAAATTCCAGCAGGAAAACGAACGCCAGGGTCATGATCCCCATCCGGGCGATGGCAAACTGCTTGTAGTCGCCCACGCTCAGGACCAGCATTTCCAACCATTCGTGCACCCCATGAGTCAACCCGAAAAGCCCGAACCAAATCCACGGCAACCGAAAGGTGTTGCGCTGCTGCAACATGGCGCATACCGCAGCCAGGACGATGAAAGCAAATCCATAGACAAAATAGATATAATCCATTTGCCGGAGGAAAAAATCGGTATTCAGCGTCATGATGGGAGAAAATCGGGACGGGTGGCCCTAGGGATACGTAAAAGATAGTATTTTACGAAATCCAAGTCGATCAGAAAACCTGATAAACACACCTGAATTTCTCTGGACACAGAAACTCAGGAAAACCAGGGGCACCCGGGTTGATTTTGGTTCCAAAATTTGCCCGCGCCGCTATTTGCGGACCTGCCCGGTCCCGCGAATTTGATATTTATAAGTGGTCAACTCTTCCAACGCCATGGGGCCGCGCGCATGCAGTTTGTCCGTGCTGATCCCGATCTCCGCGCCAAAACCGAACTCCCCGCCGTCCGTGAACCGCGTGCTGGCGTTCCAATAAACCGTGGCCGAATCGACCTGCTTAAGGAACGACTCGGCGGTCGCCTCGTTGGCGGTCACGATGCAGTCGCTGTGATGCGAACCATGTCTCTCGATATGTGCGATGGCTTCATCGACCGAATCGACCACACGAGCCGCCAGGATCAGGTCGAGGAACTCGGTGTTCCAATCTTCCTCCGTCGCAGGAACGGCTTGATCCCCCAGGAGAGCGCACACTTTTTCGTCGCCGCGGATTTGCACCCCCTTTTCCAGGAGCGCCTGGCCGCCCGTCTTGAAAAACGCCTCGGCGCAATTGCGGTGGACGAGAACCGTCTCGATGGCATTGCAAACGCCGGGCCGCTGCGTTTTGGCGTTGAGCACAATCTCCCGGGCCATCTCCAGATCGGCCTCGCGATCCACATAAACCGCGCAGATCCCGTTATAATGTTTGATGACGGGCATCCGCGCCGACGCGACCACCGCCTCGATCAGCGCATGGCCGCCACGCGGCACAATGAGATCGATATATTGATCCATCCCGGCCAGGAGCTTGACGGCTTCGCGGTCGGTTGTCGGCACCAGCAGGATCGCGTCTTCGGGAAGGCCGGCGCTCCGCGCGCCCCGGCTCAATGCGGCGGCAATCGCAAGATTGGAACCGATGGCTTCACTGCCGCCGCGCAGGATCGTCGCGTTGCCCGTCTTGGTGCAAAGCACGGCGGCGTCGCTCGTCACGTTGGGGCGGGATTCAAAAATAATCCCCACTACGCCAATGGGCACGCGCATTTTGGAGATCACGATGCCGTTGGGACGCGTCCATTGCGAAATCACCTGCCCCACGGGATCCGGCAAAGCGGCCACCGTGCGAATCCCCTCGGCCATGGCGGCGATGCGGGCGGGATTGAGCGTCAGGCGGTCAATCATCGCGCTGGAGAGGCCGTCGGCCCGCGCGCGTTCCACGTCCTGGGCATTGGCGGCCAGCAACTCCTCCTGCGCTGCCATTAAAGCGTCGGCCATCGCCAGCAACCCGGCGTTTTTTTGTTCGCTGGAAAGCTGGGCAAGCTGCCGGGAAGCCGCGCGAGCGCGCCTGCCGAGATCGTGGATGGTTGCTTTGAGGTCCATAAAATTACCTTATCAAAAATCGCGTCCCCACCGGCTCTCCGGCAAGAATTGCGGGGATCAAGCCGGGCGTGCGCCCGCTGGCAATCACGGTGGGAATGCCCGCTTCCACGGCCATCTTGACGGCCTGCAATTTGGACGCCATCCCCCCGACACTCAGTTTTCCCTTGGTCGGTTCGACGCAATCCATCACCTCGTCGATGTCGCGCACTTCGCGAATCACCTCGCCGCCATTCAAGAGGCCATCGGCTGTCGTCAGGAGGATGAGCAGATCGGCGCCCGCCAGCATGGCCACCTCGGCGGAAAGCCGGTCGTTGTCGCCAAAGCGGAGTTCTTCCACCGCCACCGAATCGTTTTCGTTGATGATGGGGACGACGTTGCCCTCGCTCAGAAGGCGATTCAGCGTATTGCCCGCATTCACATAGCTCTTGCGGCTGTCGAGATCACCGTAGGTCAGGAGCAGTTGCGCGACATGCAATTGATGCCCGGCAAACGCCATCTCATAAAGATTCATCAGCTTGGACTGCCCCACCGCAGCGCACGCCTGGATGCCTGCGAGATCGCCGGGCCGCTCCGTGAGCCCAAGAGTCATCAACCCGGCTCCCACCGCCCCGCTGGAAACCAGCAGGCATTCGTGCCCCGCGTGGACGACCGCCGCAACCTCGGCGGAAAGGCGCGTGATTTGATCGCGGTCGAGCGTGTTCGCCTCCGGCTGAGTGAGAATGCCGGTGCCGAACTTCAAAACAATGCGCCTGGATTTGCGAGTCATGGTAAAAAGAGAAGTTCAACAGCAATAGGGCGTTTCGCCTCTGGTTTCAAGGCGATTACGGCGGTCATTTTCCTTGAACTCTCCGCATCGACTCCGCATCCTGCCTGACCTCATGTTCCGCATGCCCTTTTTTGTTCGCTTCGCCTGCTCCGCCTGGCTCATGGCAGCGGTCCTCCTTGTCGCGGGCACGAGCCTGTACACCACGCACAACGATTTCCCGTTCTATTATCATCCCGACGAAAAAGGCAAGGTGCGCCAGATCGCCGAACACACCCGCAATTACAAACACCCGTTGCTGCTGCTCACCGCCAGCAACCTGGTCACAAAATTCAGCCGCGGACCGCAAACGCCCCAGCAAATCGTGCAGAGCGGGCGGGCAGTTTCCGCTTTCTTTGCGGCGGTGGCAGCCGTGGCGATGGCGCTTCTGGCGCGGCGCATGGCGGGGGCGCTCGGCGGCCCGCTGGCAGCGGTGCTGGGCGGGTGGAGCGCCGGTGCGCTCGTATTGTTGAACGCAAGCATGTTTGATTTTGCGCATTACATGAAGGAAGACCCGGCGCTGGTCATGGGCATGGCGCTCACCTTTCTGGCCCTGCATCTGTTTTGGACCCGGCGCGACGATGCCTCGCTCCTGTTTGTGGGAGCGGCGGCGGCGACGGCCGTCTCGGGCAAATATGTCGGCTGGCTGCTCTTGCCTTTTGTGGTCTGGATCGTCCTGCGCGCCTGCGAACCCGCCGACCGCAGGCGCTCCGCAAAGTTGTTCCTGAAAGGCTTTGCCCTGGTTTGGGTAATCATGAATTACTCGCTCCTCTTTGATCCGTTCAAGCCGTTCTCTTCCCTGGCCGGGGAAATGAAAGGGGTGGTTGGGGGCCATCGCGGGCTGACCAAGGATGTTCCCCACGCGGTGTACGTGCACGCCTTCCTGAACCTGCCGCTGGCGATTCAGGCGCTCTTTGCGGTCTATATTTGGGGGCTTCTGGCGCGGATGCGCAAGGTGACTCCGGCGGAATGGCTCGTGCCCGGTTTTGCCCTGCTGCTGGCGGTCATGATGTCGTTCTCGCCCAAGGCGAGTCCCCGCTATTTTCTGCCCGTCGAGATGGCGGTTTGTTTCGGCGCGGGGCTGGGTGCGGCATGGGCCGCCACCTGGCTGGCCTCTTTTTGCGGGCGCGCGCGGGAAATCGTCCTCGCGACAACTTGGGCGCTTCTCTTCGGAGCCGCCCTCTGGAACGTGACCCCGGTTTTGCAGGAACACTGCCGGGCCATGGCAGTGGATGATCGGATCGAGTTCAAAGCCTGGATCGCCCGCCACGTGCCCCCTTCCGCAGTGATCGCGGAAGATGGCCGCGTGCATCTCCCGGTGGCGAACGCTCCGAAATATGAACACGAGCCCCCAATCCCCCAGACGGTGATGGAAAGCGAGTATGCAGCGGATCTGGGAACCGTGGCGCAATTGCGAGCCAAGGGGGTGACGCATGTGGCCATCGATATCCTGACGTTCATGCGCTACGACATGTTCAGACCGACGGCGAAAATGGCGGACGAATTTGCGCGACACAAAGCCTTCTATGCTTCTTTTGGAGTGCTCAAGGATTCGCAACCGCTGCCGGGAATCCGGCAACTCTGGTCCTCCAAACCGGGCATCAACGTGTACCTCCAACCCGGGATTTACTTTTTCGACATCAGCGCCGTGGCGCCCGAACCTGCGCAAAATAATTAATGGGGCGTGCTCTGGGGATCTAAACCACTTCCACCGGGCACTTCGGCAGCGCTTTCAAAAACGCGCTCCCATACCCCTTGGTGAGAATGCGCGGATCGAGGATCACCACCATTCCCGAATCCGCCTTGGTGCGAATCAACCGCCCCACGCCCTGCCTCAATTTGAGGATCGCCTCGGGCAACGAATATTCGGCAAACGGATCGCCCCCCTGCGCTTGAATCACCTCCAGGCGCGCCTCGATCAACGGATGGTCGGGCACAGCGAACGGCAGGCGCGTGATAATCACATTGGATAATGCCTCCCCCGGCACATCCACGCCGCTCCAGAAACTGTCCGTGCCGAAAAGCACATTGGGTTCGCCCTCCTTTTTGAAATCCTCCACCAGCCGGTGGCGCGACATCCCCTGCCCTTGCACCAGCAGATTCCACCCGCGCTTGACAAACGGTTTGATCAGCCGCTCCGCCATCGCCTGCATGGTCTTGTAGGAGGTGAAAAGCACGAACGCGCGACCTTTGCTCATCTCGACAAACTTCTCCACCTGCGTGGCGAGCGCCTCCTCGTACCCGGCGTCGCGCGGGTCCGGCATTTTGCGCGTGACGTAAAGCCGCATCTGCCGCTCGTAATCAAACGGGCTGCCCACCTGCACCGCCTCCACCTCCTCCGCGCCCACCCGGTTGCGGAAGTAGTGCATCTCCGCGCTCCCCACCGAGAGCGTGGCGCTGGTCATCACGCACGTATGGGCGTCCTTGAAAAGCATCGCCCGCAGATGCGCCGCGATGTCCACCGGCGCAGCATTCAACGCGCAGAACTGCCCTTGTTTGCCGCTTTTCTCCACCCAATAGACGTGATCCTCCGCGCTCTGGGAGAGAAACGTCGCGATGCCAAGCCGCGCGTCCCGCACGCGGCGCCCCATCTCTTGAAGCTCCGCTTTCGTCGTCTCGTCCTCGACTCCCTTGAGCACGGTGACGATCAAGGCCTGAAGCTGCGCCATCTTGGCCGTGATCGTGTCCGGCACCAAATCGGGCTGCCGGATGCGCACCTCGCGCCCCTTGGGATTGAACGGCGCTTTCTCGGCCACGGAATCGAAGAACGCATCCACCTCGGCCATCAGCGCCGTCACCTCGCGCACCCCATCGGGATTGCGCAGCGCGGTAAAAAGCCCTTTCTTTGTCCGCTCGTTATAAAGCCGCTGGAGCGAATATTTGAGCCCGAACTGGGAGATGTTCATCCCGATCTGCCTGGCCGCGACCCCCTCCACCGTGTGCGCCTCGTCGAAGATCACAAAATCGTTGGAAAAAATATACCCTGCCTGATCCTCCGCCTCCTCCGCAGAACCGGCATTGAGGAAAAACAGCGTGTGGTTCATCACCACCACATCCGCGCCGAGAAGCCGCTTGCGCGCCTGCTGGTAAAAGCAATGGGAATCTTTTCCGCCGCAGCTTTTCGTGGTGCAAAGGTGCTGCTCGCTGCACACCTGCGCCCAAACCGCCGGATCGGGCTCCACCGCGAAATCGGCCAGCGAACCGTCCCGGGTTGTCTTGGACCATTCCCAAATGCGCTTGAGCTCCTCCTGCTCGGGCGAGGTGAAAAGATCGCCGGAGTTTTGCATCGCGCGTTCCAGGCGGCGCGGGCAGAGGTAATTCTGACGGCCTTTCCAGAGCGCCACCTCGAATTCCACCGGCAGGAGTTTTTGAAGAATCGGGATGTCCTTGTAAACAAGCTGCTCCTGGAGGTTGATCGTGTAGGTGGAAATCACCGCCTTTTTCTTCTTCGCCAGCGCGAAGAGAATCGCGGGAACCAGGTACGCCAGGGACTTGCCGACGCCCGTCCCGGCTTCCACCACGAGGTGGCTTTCCTCCGAAAGCGCGCGAGCCACCGCCACCGCCATCTGCTGCTGCTCGGGGCGGTATTCAAAATTGCGCGCGGAGGCGAGGAGCCCGTCCGTCGCAAAAATCTGCCGGACCCGCTCCACAAACTCGTCACCGATCTCGTCGCGAAATGCAATCATGGGAAGCCGCTAAAATGCCCCCCCTTGGCCCGGCCATCAAGAACACAGGTGAAATTTCGCGCAAAGGGATCCGCACGAGACCCACTCGGCTCCTTTGCCGTTGACTCGAATACCCCCCGCTTCTAACTTTCCCCCCAATCCCCGCCGACTTCGCTTCCTTTCCGCGACTAAACCACGGGGGCGTATCCTCACCCATGAAATTGAATCTGTTTTTTTTCGCTCTGGCAGCCAGCTTTTCACTGGCCGCTTCCGGCCTTGCAGAAACCGGGGGGCATTCGGCCTTCGCCCCGACCATTCCCAATACCGCCAAGCCGCCCGGCCCCGCCCCAAAGGGGATGGTGTGGATTCCCGGGGGCGAGTTCTCCATGGGCAGTGAGGGCATGCGCAACGGCGAACCCTGCTGCTCGCCCGCCATGGTGGCAGACACCCTGCCGGTGCACCGCGTCCGTGTCGATGGATTCTGGATGGACGCGACGGACGTGACGAACGCGGAGTTCGAGAAATTCGTGAAGGCGACCGGCTACCGCACCGTCGCGGAGATTCCGCCGACGAAAGAGCAATTCCCGACGGCACTACCGGAGAACCTCGTCGCGGGCTCGCTGGTCTTCACCCCCACTCCCGGACCCGTCTCCCTGGACAGTAGTTACGAATGGTGGCGCTATGTGCCCGGTGCGAACTGGCGGCATCCCCAGGGACCGCAGAGCGACATCAAGGGCCGTGAGAATTGCCCCGTCGTGCAGGTCGCCTACGCCGACGCCCTCGCCTATGCCAAATGGGCAGGCAAACGACTGCCCACCGAGGCCGAATGGGAGTTTGCACAGCGCGGCGGCTTGTCCGGCAAACTCTATGCGTGGGGCGACGAATTCCGGCCCGGCGGGAAATGGATGGCCAACACCTACCAAGGGGAATTTCCCGTCAAGGACTCCGGCGAGGACGGCTTTGCGGGAATTGCCCCCGTAAAATCCTTTCCGCCCAACGGCTACGGACTCTACGACATGGCCGGCAATGTCTGGCAATGGTGCAGCGACTGGTATCGGCCCGATACTTACGCCACCCTCGCTGCCAAGGGGGAGGTCGCGCGCAACCCGCAAGGCCCGGAAAGCTCGTACGACCCCGCCGAACCCGGCATGCCCAAACGCGTGCATCGCGGCGGCTCGTTTCTATGCACCGACCAGTATTGCACCCGCTACATGGCAGGAACACGCGACAAGGGCGATCTGGACACCTCCACCAACCACCTGGGCTTCCGGTGCGTGATGGCCCCATAATTTCACGGTAAATTTAGCTGATCACGGGTCGACTACAGAAAGATTCGTCTCGGTAAGTCCCTCTGTTTCAAGAAATAGCTCAAACGCGAGCACTACAAAAAACCAAACAACGGCATACCAAAAAAGGCGTTGCCCGACTATAGACCAGTTTCGGTTTAATTTGTCGCATTCCTCTCGCCCCGAAGGGGCTGAGTAAACCAGCCCAGGGCAGCGCCCTGGGTATGCGTGTGAGAGAGCCATGCCCTGCAAGGGCACTGGGAAACGCTCGCGCTCAATCCGCTCCCCCTTACCA
>CAIYQA010000454.1 GCA_903928175.1 uncultured Spartobacteria bacterium
CCCAGGGTGGCGCTTCGCTTACCCTGGGCTGGTTTACTTTGCCCTTGCAGGGCATCAGAAACACTTTCAACGCGCTGAAAGCGCAGAGGAAAACAGCCCAAGAGCAGCGGTAGTGCCCATGCCGACCACGCGCGGCTCCAGGCGCGCTGAAAGCGCAGAGGAAACCAGCCCAGGGCAGAGCGAAGCGCCGCCCTGGGAAAGGGAGCAAAAAGCGTTCGTGCCCTGCAAGGGCACTGGCAAACGAGGAGTTCCGTCCGATACGGCTTCCCAGCGCCCTTGCAGGGCGCGAGCGCGTTATGTAAGAACCCCAGGGTGGCGCTTCGCTTACCCTGGGCTGGTTTACTTTGCCCTTGCAGGGCATCAGAAACACTCCCGTGAAAATGTGCATGCATGTTAGGGCTAGGGGGGATGTTGCTCCGGCTTGGGAGCAGGCGCTCGGATCGGTGCGGGTTTTGCGGATTTCTTTGGCACCAGGGTCATGCCGCAGATGGGGCAGTCGCCCGGCTTGGAATAGACAGCCGGGTGCTCCGGCATGGGGCAGACATAACCAGGCGCAACGGTTGGCGATGGGCTCGGAGCGGCGGGTTCCGCAGGAATCATCGTCATGCCGCAGATGGGGCACTTCCCGGAATGGTCGTAGGTGATCGTGCTGTGTTCCGGCATGGGGCAAACAAAGCGGGTCGGTTCCGCTTCGGGCTTTCCGGCAGGCGCGCTCGTTGCAGGGGCGGGTTCCGCCTGCTCCGGCTCGCCTGTGGCCTGGGTCTTGCCCGGTTCCCTCATTTTTTGGATGGCCTCTTTCAACTGGCTCTCGCTGTCGAGCATAAACTGGCCCGAAACGACCACCCGTTCGCCCTCCTTTACCCCTTTGAGAACCTGGTATGTATTCCCCTCCCCACGCGCTCCGACCGACACGGTGCGCGGCTCAAATTTGCCGCCTTCCAGCGCCACAAACACCGTGTTCTTCTCTCCGCTGCGCAACACGGCGGAATCGGCCACCAGCAGCGCGGATTTGTCCAGGTTCGCCTTCAACTCCACCTTCGCAAACATCCCCGGTTTCAGGAACAGGCCGGGGTTGTGGAATTCCATGCGGACCTTGGCCGTGCGGGTCTTCTCGTCGAGCGTGGGGTAGATGTAAGTGACGCGCCCCGCGAACTTGCGATCCGGCAGGTAGGTCAGCGTGACTTCCGCCTCCTGCCCGAGTTTCACATAGGCAAGGTCCTGCTCATAAATCTGCGATTGCACCCAGACGAGCGAAAGGTCCGCCAGGCGGTAGAGCTTCATCCCCGCGTCGGCCATCTGCCCCTGCACGGCCATCTTCTCGACGACGACTCCGCTGCGGGGAGCGTTGACGCTCAAGGTTTTTTTGATCGTGCGCGTCTTTTCCAACACGGCGATCTGCTCTTCGGATACATCGAAATTCTTGAGCTTTTGCAAGGCGCTGGCCTTCAGGTTTGCCGCATTGACCCCGGCCGTCATCACGCTGAGATATTCGTTTTGAGCCGAGACCAAATCCGGCGAGTAAATCTCAAACAGCGGTTCCCCTTTCTTGACCTCCTGGCCCGTGGAATCGACATACAGCTTTTCGATCCACCCTTTGTATTTCACCGTCACATCCGTCAGCGCGGTTTCATCATAATCGACGACGCCCACCGTTCGGATGACCTTGCGCAAGGGGCCGCGGGTGACTTCGGCTGTGCGGACCCCCATGTTCTGCACCGTCACCGGGTCAATGGAAATCATGGAGGCATCCCCCGCCGCTGCCTCTCCCGGTGCAACCGCAGCCGCCGGATGCGCGGCTTGTTTACGGATCGGCTCCAGGTGCATGCCGCAGATCGGGCAGTCGCCGGGATGATCCTGGACAATCTGCGGATGCATCCCGCAGGTGTAGAGCGTTTTGGTTGCCGATTTGGACTCGCCCGGCTTGCACGAGGCCAGCCCCAGCGGGAGAAATGCCATGAGAAGAAGGGCAATGATGCGAGCAAGAGAGTTCATTTCGATGTGTCCCTGGATTGCGAAAGATAGCTCGAAACACCGACAATGGCTTCGAGTTCCGCAAGGGCGATTTGGTGCTCCACGATCTGGTTCAAGCCGGAAGACTCAATATCTTGCAAGGTCCGTCGCGCGGTGAGGAGTTCCAAAAAGCTGCTTTTATCGGTTTCATAGCCGGCGCGGGTGGACTCCACCGAAATCCGAGCCGTGGGAGCAATCTGGTCATGAAAAAGGCGGTAGTTCGCTGCGAAGGTCTCGATTTTTTTGAGTTGATCCCGCACCAACCCCGAGGCCTCCGTTCGCGCCGCCTCGTATTCATGTTGCGCGCCGGCGAGGCTTTCCTCCGCTTCAGAGACTCCCGCCGAATATTTTTTGCCGTTCATCCACGGCACGCTGAACACAATGCCGGTGTCGTATTCCCGAATCCCGGGCGAGCCGGGAAACTCGCGGGCCTTGATCTGAAGGGCGGGATCGGGAATCCATTGGCGGTGCGCCAATTGGAGCCGGGCTTTTTCGGCTTCGATTTTTCGCCACCCGATCAGTATTTCGGGGCGGCATTGCATAGCCAGCGCTTCCGCGTTTTGGGCCGCCAGGGCCGACCCGCGAAAGCTCAACGCTTCAGGTGTTCCCACCGGGCTGCGAGCGGGCCGATTGGTGAGCACATTCAGCTGCGTTTGCTGGTCGGAAATGTCGCGCTCAATCATCGCCCGACCCTCGGAGAGCCGCGCCAATTCTGTTTCCGCAAGCAACATGTCGGATTGTGTCACCGTGCCGACTTCATATTTCTTGCGGCTGATTTCGGCGACTTGTGTGAGCAAGTCCCGGTTGCGCTGGTTGATTTCCAGTTGTCCGTAAGCCCCGGCGAGCCGGTAATAAGCCGCTTGCACCCGGGTCACGACATCCAGTTGCACGCGACGCACCTCTTGAAAAGCCGAAAGCGCCTCCGCAATCGAGGCGCGCCCGCGGCTCAGGTTTTTGCCTGAAATGGGAATCGCCTGCAAAAGCATCCACTCCACGTCAGAGATTTTGGCCGGGTTGAGCGTCTCGGTGCGTTGGAGTTCCACCCCGGCCATCAAGTCGTCCCACGCCCTTGCCTGGGGCACGCGCTGCTTCATCGCCTCCCAGCGGGCGCACGCCGCTTTGAGCGTTGGGTTTTCCCGCAACGCCGTCTCCAGCACCTGGTTTTTGGAAAGCGGTTCAGCCGCCGGGAGCGCCCGGTTGAGCGGGAATGTCCCCAGGGTAAGAAACAGCAGCAGTCGTCTCATGGGCAAAATAGCCTTTCCTGGTGCGGATTACCCGCAGACCGGAGAACCTACTTCCGGGGCGCGGGAGAAGCTTTGACCGGGACGAGTTTCATACCGCATTTCGGGCATTTTCCCGGCTTGTCGGAGATCACCTCCGGGTGCATGGGGCAGGTGTATTTCTGAGCCACGGATCCTGCGGCAGGCGAAGGCGCAGCCTTGGCTTCGTGAGGGCATTGGGCGATGGCAGGCAGTACGGCAAATAAAAAGGCGATCAGGAGAATACGGGTTTTCATGAGGATTAATCGGGGTTAATGGCGTTTTGAGTGTCGCTTTCATGGAGTTTAACACCGCACCCATCCAAAACCCTCTGGAATTTTTCAGTAATTTCAGTGCCCGTAGCCACCTCGCGTTTCTTCGAAAGCCACTTTGCGGCGAATTTCAGCGAGGCGCCCTGCCCAATGCTGCGCCAGGTATTCCGTTGCGGGCCGCCCGTGCACCTCATTGCGGCTATCGCGAGGCCCTGCTCATCCTGTTCGCTTTCCAACAGCACCGGGTTTTCAGCCAGGACTTCACGCAGCGCGGCGCCAAAATCCCAGCCAGCCGGGAACCCGCGGATGCCACAGTTCAGCGGGAGCGAACCACACAGGCGGGCAAATTTTCCATACGCCTGAACCACATCCTCCGCAACCAAACAGCGCTGGCCGCCCATGGGTTGTGAAAGCCAGTCGTAGATCGCGGGAGGCAGCTTCCAAAGATTGAACATGCCCGAGCCGATAATCAGGACAACCGTCTGCACGGCGTCATTGTAGGCCACTGCGCGCATCCCACCCACGCAGGTATAAATGCCGGTCAGGACAATGACCGAAATGGATCCGATCCAAAAGGCGTTGATGATATGGGTGCCGATTTGGAATTGGACTTCCGGAAGCAGGGTGGAGAAAACCACCCCGCCTGCAAAGATGCCCACAGCGATCTTGGAAACGACAAAGGTGATGAGCGAGACGATGGAAAGCATTTAGCGGCTCTTGACGCAGAAACGCCGCTCCAGGAACTCCGGCATCGTGAATACCTGTGAGCGCATGTAGAAAGGGACGAACACCCAGCCCAACATAAGCAAACACCCGTAGTGCGCCATGGCGACACCGTCCTTGGCCCCGGAACCAGCGAGCCCCACGATGTGCTCGGAACCGATGTTGGAAGCAAAGATGGAGGCGCCGATGATCCAGTCAAGGCCGGATAGGGTGGGCGATCCTATTGCAAGCAGGGGGAGGTTTATTTTCATAAAGGATATGGGGGTTGAGTCTTAAATATGTTATAAAATTTAAGTCAGCGACCTCCAGCAGAGCTGGAGGCTTGAGGATGGCGTGCCAGGGTTGTTTATTTATCCTCTGTATCTGTTCGTTTTCAATCTCCGGCGGAACCGGCGCCGGGTTAGAAAGTGCAACGGAATGCACGGCCAAGAGCAGGCCAATGAAAATGAAGACAAAGTGGGGGCATAGTCCTGACTGTATAGGGCTGGTTACCGGAACCGCCTTTAATTTCCACCACTGTTATAGCATAAAACGCTCCCGACTTGCGAGAGCTTTGGGTGGACCCGCGTTGGGGAGGATTTCGCCGGACCCACGCTGGCAGACGGGCAAACTCACAACCCTTTTCCTGACTTTGTCATGGGAGGCTTATGCAAGCGCCGCGCCGAATGGGGGGATTCGCGATAACGCCTGGGCGTGGTGTGGCAATGCTTCTGGAATGCCGCATGGAAGCGGCTGACCGAGGCGAACCCGGCCTCGAGCGCCACTTCAAGGATGGATAGCTTGCTCAATAGCAGCAGTCGGCAGGCATGGGCGATCCGCAGGCGGATTACGTAATCCCAAAGGCTCATACCCGTGGCCTTTGCAAAGGTTTGGGTGAGGTAGTTGGGGTGCAATTTCATGGCTGCGGCAATTTGGCCGAGGCTTTCCAGTTCCTGATAATGCTGGCCAATGTACCGCGCGATGCGCGTCACCAGTTCAGGCGCATGCGCCTGGATATGGTGCTCCCCGGCATATTTCCTTCGCAACGCCAACCGGCGCAGAAGGGCTTCGATTTCCAGCGCCGCTATTTTTTGCCGTTCGGGAGCCCCTTGGAAATCCTCCGCCCAATTCGCAAACATCGGTTCGCGCCAGAGCTCGGGATTTTGATCGAGAAGAATCCCCCCGGAAAGCAGGTGCTCACGGATCTTTTCCGGCAGTTCCCATTGCATAAACCATGGCAAAGGGACGGTCACCCAGCAGGTTTCGGTTTGTTCGCGGTGCGCCACCATCTGGTGGGGTGCGCCAGCCCAGAACACCACGAATTGACCGGGGAGAAGTCGCAGAAATTGACCGGCAAGGAAGTAATCCATCCCGCCCGAGACCACGAAATTGATCTCCATGTCGGAATGCATGTGGGCGGCTGGCATCACCGTGGGATTGCCCCTCCACGCCTTGAATCCGAATTCTTCGGTGACAGGTGGAGGGGGGGACTGGCGCAATTTCATCCCTCTTTCCTACCTTAAGATCCAAGACAAAGAAAACATTATGTGGGACGAATCTTTTTTGCGCATCCCGTAAAGTGATTCCAATGAGCACAGCCCCAGCCTTTGAGTTTCCGTCACAACTGAGTCGAATCCAGGAGAACCTGCGGCGGCAGGAATCCAAGCTGCGGGAAGTGGCTTCGATCTACGCCGACAGCCTCGCGGCGGGGGGAGTGGTCCATGTGTATGCCAACGGCCATTCCCGGATCAGTGTGGAAGAGATGGTGATCCGCATGGGAGCCCTGACAGGATTTCATCCGCTGCTCTCCAACGGTCTGGTCACTTTCACGGATGTCGTGGGCCCCAATGGGATTCGCGTCAACCAAGCGGTGGAAAAGGTCGAAGGATTGGCGGCAAAGATTTTTGACGAGATCGACATTGCTCCCGGTGAGCCGCTCTTGGTGGTCACCGCCACGGGCACCACCCCGGCGGCAGTCGATGCGGCGCTGGAATTTAAAAAACGTTACCCTTCCCACCCGCTCATCGGCCTGGCCTGCGAGGAACAATCCCGGGCCGCCGCCCCCAAACATTCCTGCGGGAAAAATCTGGTGCATATTATTGAGGAGGCGCAACGGGGCATCTTCCTCAACAACGGAATGCCTTACGGGGATCTCTCGGTCAGGATCGAGGGGACGACTGGGGAATACGACATCTGTCCGCTTTCCTCGATCGGAGCGCTTTCGGTGGTCCAGTCCTTAAATGAGCTGACCCTGCGCGAGTTGGACCGGCGCGGGGTGGCTCACCCGGTGCTCAGAAACATGCATGTCGCCCGCACTGAGGACAACTACGACACCTGGCTGCGCGACCAGCGGCGCCGTTATGCCAAGGCCATGAGCCGGGAATAAACAGATGACCCCAACCTGTCTCATCACTGGTTCCACCGGCATCGGAGCTGCCACGGCGAGAGTCTTGGCGGCAAAGGGATGGCAGATTTTTATCGCCAGCTATACTGAACAGCATTGCCGCGATTTGGCTGAAGAATTGCGCCCGTTCAATGATGGGGTCGATTTCCTGGCCGCCGATTTGAACGACCCCGGCTCCTCCACCCAATTGGTGCAGGCTTGCGTGCGCCGTTTTGGCCGACTGGACGCCCTCTACAATGTGGCCGGGATCAGCGGGCGCAAGTTCGGGGACGGCCCGCTTCTGGAGTGCACGGATGCGGGTTGGGAGACGGTGCTTGGCACCAATGCCCAGAGCCAATTTCGGATGTGTCGGGAGGCGGTGGGCCAGATGCTCCTCCAAGAGCCCAACCCGGAGGGCGACCGGGGGGTGATCTTGAACATGTCCAGCATTCTCGGGAACGATCCGATGCCCTCCCTCTTCAACGCCACGGCTTACGCCGCCAGCAAGGGGGCCATCCAGGGGTTAACCCGCCATCTCGCCGCATCCTTCGCGAAGGACCGTATTCGCGTCAATGCGATCGCCCCGGGCCTTGTGGCCAGCAAAATGAGCGAACGAGCTTCCAATGACCCGGCGATCGTTGCCCGGATGCGCGAAAAACAACCGCTTGCCCAGGGTTTGATTCCCGTCGAGGACGTGGCGGCGGCTTCGGCATTCCTGCTTTCCCGAGAATCCCGTGCCATCACCGGCCAGGTGCTGCTGGTGGATGCCGGTTGGAGCATTTCCTAACTCTCATGAGAACCTATTCAACCAAAATAGAAAACGGCCCTGCTTTTGATGTGATTGTGCTCGGAGCGGGCTCGGCAGGGGCGACAGCCGCTATTGCGACGGCGCGAGGTGGGGCCAGCACCCTTCTGTTGGACCGGCTTCC
>CAIYQA010000455.1 GCA_903928175.1 uncultured Spartobacteria bacterium
CCTCGCCGCCGAGGTCTATTACAGTATCCTTTACAATCGTAAGGCCGAGTCCTGTCCCGTTCTTTCGAGTAGTCTCGCCCGGAAGCCAAATGTCTGACTTCCGGATACCCTTAATACCTGGCCCATTATCGGCCACGCTCAAAGTAAAGCTTTTCCCGGATATCTCAGTCTTTACCTGAATCGTCCTAGTCTTCACAGTTGATGACTCAAGCGCCGTGACAGAGTTGTTGACCAAGTTAGTTATGATCGACTCTATCGCTGCGGTGCTTCCATGGAGGGATGGAGCACCGGGACAAAACTTCCGAATCACGGTTACGTCACGTCCATCTGTGAAAGGTTTGAATGTATCGAGAATGTCGCTGATCACCTTGTGAAGCTTCACCTCACCTCTCCGCCTCTTCTCGTGGTCAACGAGGTTGTTTGTAACAGTGCTAAGCACCGCGAGCCCATGAATAGCGCCGATGATTGCTTTCACTGGCTTATCCAACTGCTTGACATACACCTCGCCAAGCGCGGCCCGCGCCCTTCGTTCAATCGCTGAAATCGAAAAGGTAATCGCCTTGATCGGATTGCCCGCCGACTCATGAGCGAAGGTCGCAGCCGTGATTCCGGCCGTGCTCAATGTCCGGTAGAGTTGAATCTCTTTCCGGAGCTTCTCTTTGTCGGATTGATGCGATCGGTCGTGCTCCTCGGCAATCTGCTTCAGTATCTTGCGCTGTTGTGGTGGAGCTTTTTCGATTTCAGCGAACAGGGCGACCTTCGATGGTTTCTCGGCCTTTAGCGCTGCGGCCCTCTCCCTTGCTCTACGAACCTGCGCGATCTCCATACGTTTCCGCGCCAGCCAGTCAGTCGCATCCTGTGCGAAGCGTTTCAGTTCATGAAATGCCTCGGTTTCGATGAAACCTGTTCGGTCCGTTTTCTGAGTCAGTAGATCTTCACGGTCGAAGACAGTTACACGACCGATCACAGTGTTAGTGCTCGGACGCTCCTCGGGATTTCGAACCCTCCGGAGATTTAGGTCGAGCCAATCGTTGCCGGGATCTCCGTAAGGCGTGACTCGAATGCCATTCTGATAAAGGTGGACCCCCCCAAAAGCCTCCAGCCAAGCCCTCACTTCGCTGATCTTCGTCTTCCTCGTGGAAAAGGTTGCGCTATCTAAGATGAAAATCCACAGATTGAACTCCGCATGCGGGCAAGAGTATTTGGAGTGCTCAGAATCCAAGTCGCCATGCTCAGCGGAGAATAGCGTATTACCTTTCCAATCCTTGACGGACACCGCAGCGCGACCTTTTTTGTCGACCTGAGCTACGATGTGATACTCAGCATCGTCGAAATATCGCTTCTGTACAAGCTTTTCGAGGTCTTCGAACTCCGGGGCAACCAAGACAGGCTTGAATCCGTTCGGATCATCACCGAATGGATCGGCGAGCAATATGAGTTCCCGCGCTAACCGGCGTACGTCCGTTCGACTGATGCTTGACTCGAGTTTTTCTAGCCGGATTGAAGTGCCCTTGGGCTGTCCTTTCGCGCGTTTCGAACTCTCAATTTCCAACGCCACATCTTCCACTACCTGAGCCTCCTCGAAGGCATTCCAATCAATCAATAGATTGTGCTCTTGGCTCGGCTCGGCGTCCGGTCGTGTGGTCAGAAGCACGCGGCGGCCGAGGCGCAAGGCAGCCAGCCGTCCTAAACCTTTGCTGCCTGCTGGCGTGCGGCCCAGCTTTGTCTTCATTTTTGCTGACTTGCCTGAGTGTCCAAGGATTAGCCAACCCGTCTGGATATCGTCCACGTCCATGCCATCCCCATCATCCACAATCTCAATGGAACCGCCCGGTCGGTCGGTGCGATGAAGGACAATAGTGCAATCAATTGCATCTGCGTCGTAGGCGTTCTTGGCCAACTCGAGGATTCCCTTGTCCGGGTAGGGATTCAACTCTTCGCCGAGACGGCGAAGGATTTCCGGTGAAAATCGGATATGCGCTTTTTTGGTCATGTCAGGATTCCCCATGGTAGTTCACGCACGGAAGCGACTGTAAGATGACGGCAACGAATCCGCTGATTCAAGCAGTCGTTTATGATCTCAGATTTCAAATGCAACATCAACTTCCTACAGGTCGCAAGCTTCCCGTCCTTTGGCTCGCAAACGATGAGGTGATTTTCAACAGCAACAGGTTTCTTGCCGGCGATTACGGTCGCCGCAGCACGATACGGATGACCGGGGCGTGACGTACGACGGATAACCACAAACGGAGGATTGTAAACCCGTCCTTTGTGTTTGCGAGTCTCCGCGAATTTCCTCATCACCGTCCAAGTCGGCACACACCGCGCATGGATGTATGGATGTTCTTTGCCCGTCTCCGGGTCGCGATGTGGGACGACGCGACCAACATGCACGTCAAAGAAGTCGGTGATGGTATTTGTGCTTACTAGGTTTGGCTTGATCCAGTTGGATGCATTGCCGGACGACTCGACCTCGCGTCGAGCCAAACGCAGGAGAAACACATCTACATCGGCGCTGTCATCGAAGATGCCATACGGCTGGACAAGCCGAACCTCGGCAAGTTCGTTAACGCGCCTGCGCCAGTGCTCAGAGAACGAGCCGGAGCGGAGAACTTCCGGCAGAATTGCCAGCATTTCTGTGCCCGGTTTGGCTCGTTCGAGCGCTGCAACCACAAACGCAGCCGCCTCAGTGATGCGCCCTCCTGCCCATTTGCAACCCGCGGGTGCAGCCACTTGTGCGAACGGTGGGTTTAGCAATAAGTGGGTCGCACGTTCGAACAATGCTTCTTGCTTGAGACCGTCAGCAACGCGGATGTTCAGGAAAAATTCATTACCTGAA